>JBFMDV010000016.1 GCA_040753875.1 Candidatus Zixiibacteriota bacterium
CCACCTGGACCAACCGCGTCGATCCCAATCGTATCCGGGTCCGGATCAATCCCCGGCGCCAGACCTTTGACCAATTTGGCCAGCAATCTGCCGTTCCAGTACACGTAGTCGCACTGCCACTGGCCGGTCAGGCTGAACTCGCTCATTACCTGCCCGAAGCTATTTGAAAAATACCTCGTGCCGGTCGTCCCGTATGCCTTCTTGATTCGTCTGCGGTCACCATCGTACTGGAAGCTCGTCACCAAGTCACCGTCGTCAACACTCATAAGCTGCCCTGCATCGTCGTATGTGAAAGTGTAGGAACTAGGCCCACCCGACTCGGCCACAGCATTGCCGATGGAGTCATAGGCATAGTAGGTGCTGTCGGGACCGAGGACGGAGACGAGACGGTTCCGGTCATAGCTGAATCGCGTTGTGTCGCTCCCAAGTGAATCGACGGCAGTGATGCTGTCAACATTGCCGTTCCGCCCATAGAAGAACCCCAGCGCTGTGTCCGGGTAGTCGCGGCACCTGGCTGTGAGCAGTTGATCTATTTCAGAGTAGGTGAACCGACGCGTGCTGTTGGTGTCCAGGCAGTTGGTAATTTGCGAGACGTTGCCGGCCAGATCGTTGGAGTAGCGCCACTTCATCACATTGGTCGGCGACGTGCCGATGGAATCAACGAGGTAGCGGTTGTCATAGCGGTTCGTGACAGTAATGCCATTTCCGAGCGTCCATGATTCCGGGCCTCCGAAGGGGGCATAGGTGACGTTGTCGACCAGAGTCGTCCACTGGTCGTACATGAAACAGCGTACCTGGATCACATTGCCAGCGGAGTTGCGGTCATAGGTTACCTGAACCCCGGACGGATATGTAATCCTGTTGACCTCACTGTCCTTGTCATAAGCGTAGGTGGTAGTGTACTTAGTCGTGTCCGAAGCGAACCACCGCAACTCTGATAGAGTCGACCGCGCGCGTCATACCGGTACTTGGTGCTGCAGGCTGGTGCCACCTCCTTGTACAGCCGTCCCTTGCCGAAGCTGAACTCAGTCCCATCATACGTGTAGTGAATGTCTTGCGAATCCGGGTAGAGCACTGCCGTGAGCCGATTGAGTGCGTCATAGGTATATGTGATGGAGTCCCCAGAGGCATTCGTTTTCCAGGTCAGATTGTTAGCGGCGTCGTAGCCGTAGCGAGTGACACCGGCAACAGCCGAACTGTCGAACACGAGTCGGGACTTGTCATCGTACCGGAACACATACTGATACCCATCAGGATCGATCGTCTTTACGATGTTGTCCCTGGCGTCATATAAGTACTGGGTCTTTATGCTATCGTTCGACCGAGGCTGCACCACGGTAACTACCCGTTGCAACGAGTCGTAGCGGTACTTGGTTTGGTGACCGAGCTGATTGGTCATAGTGTCGAGTGTCCCTCCCGCAGAATATGCAAATTTCGTTGTGTCACCGCTTGGCCCTGCAGCCCAAATAAGTTCGTGCTTGTCGTCGAAGAGGAAAGACTGAGACTTGCGCAGGACATCACCGCTAGTATAGACCCGCTCGCTCGAGGGATTGCCCGCAAGGTCGTAGGCGTATTGTATGTATGCCCCCAATTCATCGGAGACCTCGTCAATTTGGCCGCTGTTGTCCCGATGAAGCGTCAACGCGATTCCGACTGGCGTGGTGACCGAGATGAGCTGGCCGTCCACGTTGTAGCTGTACACAAAGATCGCACTATCTGCCGTTCCTGCCAGCGACGTCAGCTTCACGAGTCTCCCGCGCTTGTCAAAGGAGAAACGCGTCGTGTCTCCTGACGACGATTTCACCCAGGTTCGGCGGCCGAGCTGATCGCGTTGGCCGTATTCCATCGTATCACCATTCGCGAGAACCTCGTAGCGGAGGTCTCCGTTGTTGTAGTAAACAAACCCGATAGTATCTGTAACGTCGTGCCTCGGTCCATCAACTCTCACGAGTTGCCCACTGGAATTGTAGGCAAAGGCCGTGGTGTCGCGATACCTCGCAGTACCAGTAAGGAAGCCACTCTCGATGGTGCTCAGCAGGTTGCCAACTGTATCGTAGACGTAGAAGGTAGTGTCATCAACTGATGGGGAGATAAGGCTACGAACGTACTTCCTTATCGGCAGGTTGAAGACTTCATCGTACACCCACCGAGTCTGCTGGGCCAGTGAGGTATTGGAGCCACGAATGTAGGTGGTCAGATTACCGCGCACGTCATAGGCGAAAGAGTCCGCCACCCCGTCGGGATACACGACTTTGACCTTCTCCCCGGCGGGGCCGAACAGGTACTCCTTCCCGCATTCCGTGCAGTTCGGGTTGATCACGCGCTTCAGATAGCGACGGCTCAGGTCAACCGCCCACTGGGCAGTGAACGCGGTTGTGTCAGTGTCGGCGTTTGCGACCGTTCGGGCCTGAAAAGAGTCTGGGCATGTCCTGCAGTAAGATTGGTAGAAGAGTACTGTCGAATCACGCCCCCCCTTGCGGAAAAACTCTGCGGCACGACCGAGTGAATCATAAGCGAAGTAGCCATTTATACTGTCTGAGGTAGCAAATTCTACGATATTCAGCGAATCGTAGCCTTGTGTACCGTATGTGAATGACCGTTGTGCGCCCGCCTCGTATGTCACCGTTTGAAGGTCACCTCTGCCATTAAAGCTGTACTTCGTGAGGGTGTCGCCAAGTGTGTCGCGAATGCTGCTCAGTCTGCCTCCATTGTAGTCGAGAAGCAACCTGTGGCCACTAGCGTCCTGTACTGTCGTCAGGTGCTGGCCTGTATACGCCAACGAAGTAGCATTCGTGTTTCGATCATCCACTGAGATGAGTTTGTGCGTTGAGTCGAATACGTACCGAGTATCGTCACGAGTGACCAGCGCATAACTACCGTCTGCTTGGTCGTATTCAAGCCGATTGTGCATTCCCCAAGGCGCGTGGTACTCGATGCCGAACGGTGTATTCACCTTTCGATAAGTGCTTAGCCTGCCGTTGGCTTCAGTGACCGAGACATTGCCGGACGCAGTGTCGACTGTGAGCGTGTACTGAAAGCTGTGCCGCCACTTTCGACCCAGCCAACCAGTTGTTGTATCAAATGAGTTGTAGTAGCGTGTAAATCGAATCGATTGGCCTCTGTCAGAAGAGAGCTGAACATCTGTCTGCGCTTCGAACATATTGCCTGTGAGCGCATCGATGGGATCACCAATTTGCGACTCGCAGGGAATGCGACCCAACTCCTCTGGTTTGGGTGTGAACTCCACTGCCTCGGGTACAGCGACACCTACTGTGATAGCTTGTGTAGTACAAGCACAAATAACCTCACCTAATCCGTTTCTCTCGTATGAGACGGCCCAGAAATCCACTGACCCACCTTCAACCGAAATCGTGGTAGTGAATCGGTTCTCACAAGCAAGGCAGATTGGGGCCAACCCGTGGGCGGTACATCCACCGCGAGGTGATGGGTATCCCTCAGCGTAGACAGATGTGTAGATGTTCATGCTGTTATCCATTCCCTTGGCTTTGACACCTACGCAAAAGGTGACCATGTTGCCGTTGACGGCAATCGGAGTTACGTCGAGGGATACGCACTCTGGTAAGCAGCCTTGTGAACAACCACCTCCGCCACAGGTCAGGTCCGTTGCTCCGACGAACTGGCCAATAAACAGCAGAAGGATGAAGGCAGATAAGACTCACGAAATGAACCGGCTGCCTGAACATGTCTTGCTGTCCCGAAAGCTGTGATTGACTCCCCTACTCTTGACACTCCGCGTTTGAGAGAATGACATCTCTCCCTCCTTAAGAAAGTTAAACCCACAACTAAACGCTTTGCGGATGTCTGCCAGACTGATGATTTTCCCACCAATCCCGTGAGTGGCTCCCACTCCACCCGCACCCCAAACTGAACAAGAGCTCCGATGCTGTCAAACACTTTTTTATGAAAAGACGACTTTTCACGCCACGAACACGCGAAACTGAGAAATTCTGTCCGAAATAGGGGCGGCGGAGGGGGCGCATTTCTATATTGCATCGGGGGCGGGGGAATCGTATACTTAGATGTCAATCGGCGTTTCTACCTGGGATTTCAACCGACGAGCACAATGTGAAGAGCTACTACGAAATCGATAGCGCACACAACCTGATTCTCAAGGGGCATCGGGGAAAGCTGGCAGTCGACGATGAGATTGAGGTGGTCAACGCCATCCTGGCGGATCCCAAATACAAAAAGGGGATGGGTGCGTTCTGCGACCTGACTGAAGCCTCGGTTAACTGGAGTCTTGAAGAACTGGATCGGTTTCGGGTGTTCGTGGCGCGGATCAAGAGTGTGTGCGGCAAGAGCAGGTGGGGGATCCATATTTCGCCCGGCAAGGACAATACCACCGCCCGCATGTTCGCGGCGCTTCATGACGCGTTCGAGGATACGATTACAGTCAAGTTGTTCGAGGATCGGGAGGAGGCGCTGAAGTGGGTGAAGGGGAAATAGGGGGGTGTCGGTTCTCGACTTCGCTCGAACCGACGCTGTGGGGCGACGGCTGGATTCCGGTTCTCGGCTCCGCTCGAACCGACGGGAGGAAAGCATTACGCCAGTTCGCTTCTCAGAATGACGGAATAATAGAATGGCGGAACCGGAAGCGGTTCCGCCCTACTTGCTGCGCTCGAACCGACGCTCGGGGCGGTGGCTGGATTTCGGTTCTCGACTTCGCTCGAACCGACGCCTGGGGGGCGACATTCTGGATTCCGGCTCTCGACGGCCGGAATGACAAAAGTGGATATCGGGCTACACCGTCTGTTTGGCGACTGACGGCATGAACTGAGGGTGAAGGAGAACGGAAACGGCACACGGGGACGTGTGCCGTTTACTATGTGGGCGGGATGTCGGGTTTCTCGCTGTTTTCTTCCCTGTTGGTCGAGTGTTGTACCTATGTTCCCGGTGGCGTGCATGACGATTTGAGCGTTTTCGCCCGCTCGAAACACCGACCTACCACTGATGACTTAATAAAAAATCTGTTGACGGGGGGAACTTTTATCGTATATTTACGATATACGATAGTAAGAACCATGGCGTACAGCAAAAAAGACAATTTTCAGAAGAAACAGGCGCGGCTGGCGGAACTGGCCAAGGCGCTGGGGCATCCGGCCAGAATCGCCATCCTGAAGACGCTGGCGGAGCGGAACGCCTGCGTCTGCGGCGAGATCGTGAAGGGACTGCCGCTGGCGCAGTCGACGGTCTCACAGCATCTGAAAGCGCTCAAGGAGGCGGGGCTGATCAAAGGGGAAATTGAGGGGCCGACATCCTGCTATTGCATCGACGGCAAGACGGCACGAGAGCTTGAGGCTCTTTTGGAAGAGTTGCTGCACGCGTTACGAAATGTCAACGGCGATCCCACCTGTCGCCCGGCGAGAAAGAGAGAATAGACATGGCTGATTCGGACAACATCAAGAAACTCGTGAAAGAAAAATACGGACAGATAGCATCGCAGAGCCGGGAGCAGAATGTATCCTCGTGCTGCGGTACTGGCGGGTGTTGCTCCGACTTGACCTACACCGTTATCGGCGAGGATTACAGCAAGCTCGAAGGGTACGCCTCGGAAGCGGACCTGGGACTTGGGTGCGGGATACCGACCGAGTACGCGGGAATCAAGGCGGGAGACACGGTGCTCGACCTGGGTTCCGGGGCGGGGAACGATGTGTTTGTGGCTCGTCGGCTAGTGGGTGAGGCGGGGCGGGTGATCGGCCTGGACATGACCGAGGAGATGATAGCGAAGGCGCGGGCGAACAACGAGAAGCTGGGATACAAGAATGTCGAGTTTGTGCTGGGGGATATCGAGAAGATGCCGGTGCCGTCGGGCAGTGTCGATGTGGTCATCAGCAACTGCGTGTTGAACTTGGTGCCGGATAAGGGAGCAGCGTTTGCGGAAATATTCCGGGTGCTCAAGCCGGGCGGACATTTCAGTATTTCGGATGTCGTCACACGCGGCGAGCTGCCGCTCAAGATCAAAGCAGCGGCGGAGATGTATGTGGGGTGTGTCGCGGGTGCGCCCGACCGGAATGTCTATTTGGATATCATTCGGGGATGCGGGTTTGACGATGCCCGGGTTGTCAAGGAACGGAATATCGATATTGCCGATGAGATCCTGAAGCAATATCTCAACAACGAAGAGTTGCAGGCGTTCAAACGCAGCAGCACGGCAGTGTTGAGCGTGACGGTGATCGGCACCAAGCCGGGCAAGTGACGGGTAATGACGAAGATTCTGTTTCTGTGTACCGGCAATTCGTGCCGCAGCCAGATGGCCGAGGGGTGGGCACGCTTCCTTAAGAGCGATAGAATTGAAGCATACTCCGCCGGAACCGAGCCGCACGGTTTGGATCCGCGGGCGGTGAAGGTGATGGCTGAGGCGGGAGTGGATATATCGAAACAGCTTTCAAAACATGTCGATGAATTGGCGCATGTGCGATTAGATTGGGTCGTAACGGTGTGTGATCGGGCGCGGGACCGCTGTCCTCTGTTTCGGGGTTCGGCGAAAGTTGTGCATTTTGGATTCGATGATCCACCGGCGCTGGCGAAGGGCGCGCATTCGGAACAGGAAGCGCTCACGCATTATCGCCGAGTGCGGGATGAGATCCGAGCCTTTGTCGAGTCGCTTCCTGAAACACTCGAACTGACAAGTAAGGAACACCACACATGACAACAACGCAGGTTGCCACGGATCAACGTGTCAAGTCCGGTGACCGCAAACACCTCGGATTTCTGGATCGTTACCTCACACTGTGGATATTCAGCGCCATGGGACTCGGGGTCGCTGTCGGCTACCTGTCCCCCGGGGTTTCGAGTTTCTGGAATCAATTCAATGTTGGTACGACCAATGTCCCTATCGCCATCGGCCTGATCCTCATGATGTATCCACCGCTGGCGAAAGTGCGGTACGAGGAACTCGGCGATGTTTTCAGAGATTGGAAGGTGCTGGGGATATCACTCGTGCAAAACTGGGTGATTGGTCCGGTGTTGATGTTTGGGTTGGCCATCCTGTTTCTCAGCGGCTATCCGGAGTATATGGTCGGATTGATCATGATCGGTCTGGCGCGCTGCATCGCCATGGTGATCGTCTGGAATGATTTGGCCGGCGGCGACAAAGAGTACGCCGCCGGTCTCGTGGCGTTCAACAGTATATTTCAGGTCTTCTTCTACAGCCTGTATGCGTACGTGTTTATCACCCTGTTGCCGCCCCTTCTTGGGTTGCAGGGGAGCGTGGTGGATGTTCACATGTCGCAAATCGCCGAAAGCGTGTTCATTTATCTGGGCATACCGTTTCTTGCCGGGATGATCAGCCGGTGGGGACTCCTAAGAATTAAAGGGGTGGATTGGTACGACAACGTTTTTCTAAAGCGAATTGGTCCGGTCACGCTGGTATCGCTTTTGTTCACGATCATCGTGATGTTCAGTCTTAAGGGGGATACGATCGTCAGGATACCGTTTGATGTTTTTCGCATAGCGCTGCCGCTCTTGATTTATTTCGTGGTGATGTTTGTAGTCAGTTTTTGGATGGGCAGGCGCGTGCGGGCCGGTTATGCTCGTTCGGCGACTCTGTCCTTTACGGCAGCATCGAACAATTTCGAACTGGCTATTGCGGTGGCAGTGGCGGTGTTCGGAATAAATTCCGGTGCTGCCTTCGCGGCCGTGATAGGTCCGCTCGTGGAGGTGCCGGTACTGATCAGCCTGGTGAATCTGGCGTGCTGGTTCGAGCGGCAATGGTTCGTTACAGTATAACGACGTGCGGACAACTGGTCTTTGCCAAGCAGGAATCTGTGATGCAAAAAAAACGCATCGGGGTCCTGGCTCTCTACTCAGAACCCCTGATGCGAGTCACTCCGTTGTGAGGAGTGGGTTACCTGAAATAGAATCTCATCCCTATGCCAGCCTCGAAATCCATTTCCGTCTCTGGTACCACATCCAACACCGGAGCAACTTCGATGAAGGCGTCAAGAGGCGCCCTCACGAAGAGATAGTTTAGCCCCACTGGAACCCGCAGTCCTACACGTGCATCGGACGCATCCTTCACCCGTCCGCCGACGCCGTAGTACAGCGGTAATTTCCCTCTTGTCACGTTGAAGACGCCGTAGTCGTGAAACAGGTAGTCAACGTGAGTGTTGAAATCGCGGTCGTTGTCCTGCGACCAGGCGAGTGCGAAATCTACAGCGGTGCTGTAGCCGGTCCAGACTTTTCCATTGATGGCGGTCGGTTCCCCCATCACCGCTCCCATACCGAACCCCTTGTCGCGCGGCTGCGCGAAACTGAGCACCGGAATCGCCAGCAATGCGACGCCAACCAAGATGATTAATCTGCTCATACGCGTTTCCTCCTTTACGGTAGTTGATACGGAAACATCAGCAGACACTGCTTGTGGTATTTTTTGATACCGACACGGCTTGGCAAAGGTTCCAGATCTTTCATGCGACCTTCACGTATTGCGGAACAATGCGACAGAGCCACGGCCGTAATGGTCGTGGCTCTGAGGAACCAAGAGAATAGAGGAAATCAGAAGTCGAACCGGATTCCGGTTCGCACAAAGAAATACGAGCCGGACTCGTTGCCGTAGACATACCCGGTGTCGTCGTTCAGGTCGGCGTAGTCGCCATCGGCGGTCACAGTTACGCTCGGCGCCACTCGAAGCTGCGCACCCAAGGACAACTTGACCAGCTGATAATCGAGATCGGAATACGTGTGCATCTCGGGAAACGTGAAGTCCTGGTGGGTCAGGTCCGGCTGACCGCTTTCGTTCAGGAGTCGGCTGGAAACGTCGGGCATAAGGACCTGGTCGAGTGCGCCAGTTGCCGTGCTGATCGAGAGGCTTCCGGTGAAGCGAACTCGCTCGCTGGGAATAAACGTTCCTGTCAAATACGCGGTGTGCGTCTGTGATTCATAGTCAGACATGGCATACTCGGAGCCGTAGTGTTTTTGACGGATCGTCAGATTCGGAGCGACACCCACGGTGTCGCTAAACAGATGTGCCCCTCAGCCGTCGAACAGCGCCACCGTCACCGGCTCCTTGGCTCGATCATACAGATAATTGTACCCGCCCGCAAAGGCCCATTCTGAATTCGGCGACAGTGTCACATTCAAGTTCGGTTGGAACGACACGTGGTTTACATCGAGCGAGTCCAGTTCGCTGTTCTTATCGTAGATTCCCTTGAGCATCAATGCCACCGTCGAATTGGCCGATGGTATCCACGACACGGTCAGGTTTGCCTCGTGATAATCGGTGGGCAGAGTGGAGACATTCTGGTACTTGAGGTCCTCGCGTTGGAAGTAGAACACGAAACCGAAACCCGGGACCAGCGGGCGCAGGACATCGCGTCCTCTCTCCTCGAACAGGCCGTTGAGATTTGCGAACGGGTCGGAGGTCTTTTCAAAACGATATGTGAGGGCCATATTCACCCGGTCGGCAGAACGATACCGGAATTTCGTTTGTCCGGTGAACCTGCCGGTAGTATAGGACATTCCCGCACCCGGGTAATTGGACCGCACTCTTCGATCGTATCCGCCCAGGAGAGACATGGTGAGACGGGGATTCAGCTTACGAATCACTTCGAGGGACCCCTTCAGGTCTGAACGGTCCAGCGATGACCACCTGGTGTAATCGAAACTGACCTGGGGGCCGGGTCGACCAGCGCGAAAAGTGGGCAGGTCAATGAACGGATCATCACTCCTCTGGCGCACGGCTGAAGCCCGCGCGATCATGCGAGTGTGTGCCGCCAGGGGGACCGAATAGGTTGCCGAGCCGGTAAGGGCATCGGTTGACAAATCTACTCTCTTGTTAGTAACATGCGTGAAACCGGCTGTTCCCGCGAGGTGTCCCTTGCCGATCTCTCTTTTCACCCGAACTTTGTGCGACAGTTTTTCCGTCTGTGGAGCTGCTCCATAGGCTGCGACCGTATCCGCAAACACAAGCCGCGAATCGAATTCCGGACCCGAGGTTCCGTTGACGGGGTTGATAGCAGGGTCATAACTGGCGTACGGGTTCGGCACTCTGGAATTGAAATGTCGGTACCCGAACTGGTAGCCAATTGTGTACTTGCCAAAGTCGCCCTGTACGCCGGTTTCGAATTGATGGGTCCGGCGGTCAACATCGACGCCTTGTGATGTAATGTGGCAGCTGAAGCAATGGCTGCTTGATGTCGACTGTTCCGTCCCGCGCTCGAGAATAGATCGGTGAGTGGCCATCAATCGTAGATTTTTCGATCGTGAGAGCAGCATGCTGATACGTCCCAGCAGTTCCTGTCGGTTGGTGTTGTAATCAGCATTGGGATCAAGTATCTCGTGTGTGACAATCTTGCCTCCCGGGCGAGTGGAGAGCCATTCGCGAACTTCCATATTCGACAGGTTATCCTGGCCCATCTGCTTGGTCAATGATCGATACTGAAATAAGCCGGTAAAGCGATCCGAAGTGGAAGTTTCCAGTCGACCAAAGATGTTCTGGTCATCGAAGTAATTGGCGTCCAGTCGAAAGATCGTTCCCTCCCGAACCGAGTATTGACTGAACCCGAACTCCGGTAGTAACTCGGAATTGCCGAGGTTGTATTCACCGACCTTTTTGGCGTAATCGCTGAAATCGGTGTAATGCGAGCCGAGCCAGAGCGAGTATTGATCGCGGCTGGATACGTCGTTGGCCGCCTGAAGCGCCGGGACCGCCATCGACCCCGTCAGGATGATCAGCAGAACAATGAATTTTCGTCGCATTGCGTCACTCCTATCGAGTCAAGGCGTTGCCGCCGGTTGAGATTGCTTGTGAAGGAAGGTCCGAACCATGTATCATCGGGTGACACTGCGTGCACTTTGTCAGCATCACTCGTTTGAAGCCATCAGTTGTCGAAATCCCGTCCCGGTCTCGAGCCATCGGATCCGTGAACGGACCATCAACTCCTTCTGCAGTGGCGTGGAAGTGCATCGAGTGACAGCCGAGGCACAGCGCAGGCTCAGTCTGCTTGAGCAGGTTGTCGGCTACCGCCCCGTGCGGCGTGTGGCAAATCTGACAATCTTCGTTGACCGGCGCGTGCTCGTACACGAACGGACCTTCCTTGTCGGCATGACAGGTCAGGCAGAGTTCGCGACCGGTCGACTCCTGAGTCAGAGTGCCGTCGCCACCATGAATGCCGTGGCAGTCTTCGCAGGCCAGTTTTCCTTCGGCGATTGGATGATGTGAAGGCATGGTAGCCGCTGCGCGGACGCCGCTGTGGCAGTCGTAACAGAGTTCCGGTGTCTCCTTTCGGAGCGACCGCTTGGTCGCCTGATGGACGATGTGGCAACTGGCACACGAGACATCAGCCGTGCTATGGTGTGAGACTGACCAATCATCAAACTGCGGGCCGTTGTGGCAACTCAGACAAAGCTCGCGCGAACCGAATTGGTCGATCCGCGCGGGATTGATGATCTGATTCGGGTCGCCCGAGGTGATATGTGCCGAACCTTGGCCGTGACAAGCCTCACAAGGGTTTTCTTTCCAGGCGGCGGACTCCGCCAGGAATAGTCCATGCGGCATGTTGTGAAAAGATTCACTAACTTCGGCGTGACATTCGGCGCAGACGCCAGCCGCGCTCGGTGCGGATGTCATCACCGGAAACACCAGAGCCAGGATCGCAAGCGCTCCGATCAGAGACGAATGCGGTTTCCGAACTCGTGTTATCGCAAATTCCATGGTACCTCCAGAGTATATGGGCATCTTTTGCATATGTTTTCGGGGGATGGCCGAGTCACGGTTTCAGGCCCTGGGCGTAGATTGGGACATTATTGGCGACTACGTCGGACGGGGTATACACCTTCCCCTGCATCCCCTTCCAGAGCGTGTTCGCCATGGCGCAGTCGAACACCATACCGACGAAGCACCGAGCGGTAATCTCGTTGTTTTTCTTCACGATGAGGTCACGACTGTACAAACGGTCGAGTTGCTCTCGGAGAAATCGCGCGTACGCTCCCCTGATTGCATCGTACACTTGCCGTGCATGCGGATGTCCCGCGAGCGCCGAGAAGAGCAGCAGGCGGTAAATATCCTGATTCTCCGTGAAAAAGTTTACGATGTGAAGGGCCAACTGTCTGAGGAGATTTTCGACATTGTCCTCGGACTCGAGTCGTTCGAACAATTCATTATAGGCCAGGCGTTCGCCTACGGCATCCAGCACGGCTTCACAAAGGGCCACTTTGGATTCGAAATGACGATAGATTGCAGGCTCCGTGATCTTGCATCGTCGAGCGACCTGCTTGATAGTGACCTTGTCGAAGCCGTCACGACTGAACAACATCGTGGCCACCTTCAAAATCCTATTTCGAGTCTGCCAACCTGTACGCATCATCTCCTGCCTTATTGGTTAGTAATAACTAACTATATCGGTAGTTGTCAATACTTAATTGAGACAAATTCGCCTATGTATGGTCCCAGCCGCAAAAGGACACGGTGGTCCTGATTCGTGGTAACTCGTTGTCTATAAACAGATTGTGATAGGCTTTCGGCCATCTAAGACATCCTTAGCAATGGAACTGCCACAAAAAAGGCCCGCTGGTGCGGGCCCGAAATGGTGTTTGCGAATAGATGCGGCGGGGGTGTCACACACCGTGAGCGCCGGCAATTTCCGGGTCGGAAGCGGGCGCCTTCACGGTTTCGGTTCGGACCGGCTCGCGTTCGACCACGACTTCCTCTTTGGTGAATCGCGCCAGCAACGTGTAGACGACCGGCACCAGCACCAGTGTCAGGAAGGTCGAAAAGAGCATGCCGCCGACCACGGCGATTCCGAGCGGGCGGCGAGCCTCAGCGCCGGCGCCGAGCCCGATCGCGATCGGCAGCACACCGAAGATAGTCGCAAACGATGTCATGAGAATCGGGCGAAGGCGGATAGCGGCGGCGCTGACGACAGCATCGTACAGTTCTTTGCCACTCCGGCGAAGCTGATTGGCGTACTCGACAATCAGGATCGAGTTCTTGGTGACCAGCCCGATCAGCATGATGAGGCCGATCTGCGAATAAATGTTGATGCTCTGTCTGAACACGAACAGCGACACCAGTGCGCCGACTACGGCCAGAGGAACGGACAACAAAATGCTGAGCGGGTGGATGAAGCTCTCGAACTGGCCAGCCAGCACCAGGAATATGAACACGATCGCAAACAAGAAGAGAAAGTAGAGCGCCGAACTGGAGTCCCGAAATTCACGCGATTGTCCGGACAGCGCAGTCTTGATACCGGGGGGTAAATCGGCGGCAGCGATTTTGTCCAGGTCATCGAGCGACTGTCCCAGACTGAAGCCTGGGGCAATGTTAGCAGATATGATGGCGGAACGGACACGGTTGAAGTGGTTCAGTTCTTTCGGTGCGACCGTCTCGCGCATGTTAACTACAGTGGCAAGCTGCACCAGGCCAGCCTTGCCGCGTACATAGAGTTCATCAATAGTGTTCGGAGTGGCACGGTCAGTCGATTTCATTTGCGTCATAACATCGTACTGCTTCGCGCCCCGTTTGAAATTCCCGACCACGCGCCCGCCCAGGTATGTCTCCAAGGCGGTCCCGATATCGGTGACCGAAACGCCCAGACCGGCGGCCCGAGGGCGATCGATGGTGAGGTCCAATTGTGGTTTGTTGAGGCGAAGGTCGGAGTCGAGATTGACCAGATACCCAAGCTGAGAAGCCTTGGCCATCATGGCGCCGACTGCGCCCTGCAACTCTTCATAGGTATCCGCCTGCAGCACGTACTGGACGGGGGATTCAAAGCCCTGACCGAGCGACGGCGGATTGATGAGGAACGCGAGCACGCCGGGGATCCCCAGGAGACGCGGGAACATCTCCTGGACGATTTCCTGCTGTGAGCGGTTTCGTTCGCCTCGAGGCTTAAGGAGCAGGAAGACAAATCCGTTGGTCACTCGTCCCGGTCCGCCGAAGCCAAGGCCGGTAGCAGTGAACAGCCCCTCCCGCTCGGGGAGAGGCAGGAGTATCGATTCCACCTGTCGCATATAGCGATCAGTGTACTCAAGTGTGGCGCCCTCCGGAGCGAGGACGATGCCAAAGGCGGTGCCGCGGTCTTCAGTCGGCACCAACTCGCTAGGGATCAGGCGAAGCATGACCATGCTTAGTGCGACCAAAACGACCACACCGGACAATGACAGGGCGCGATGATGCAGCACGAAATCGAGTGTCCGCCGGTAGACGCGGTCCAGCCACACGAAGAACGCATCGAATGAGCGCGAGGCCCAGTTAGTACTTTCGCCGTGAAGCGGTTTCAGCAGTCGCGAGCAGAGCATGGGGGTCAGCGTGAGCGCCACGAAGCCGGAGATAAGCACGGCGACCGCCACAGTGAGACCAAACTCATTGAACAGGCGCCCGACATTCCCCTGCAGAAACGCCAGCGGAACGAACACGGCCACCAACGAAATGGTGGTGGCCAGTACGGCGAAGCCGATCTCTTTGGAGCCATCGAGCGCCGCCTGGCGTCGGGATTTCCCCATCTCCATGTGGCGATAGACATTTTCGAGCACGACAATGGCATCGTCAACGACCAGACCAATCGCCAGCACCAGCGCCAGAAGCGTGAGAATGTTGATGGTGAATCCGAAGAAGTAAGCGAACGCAAAGGCGCCGATAATGGAAGTCGGAATGGCGAACGTGGGAATGGTAGTAGCGCGGAAACTCTTGAGGAAAAGCAGAATTACGAGCACGACCAGAATGATGGCCAGCGCCAGTGTTTCGGCGACCTCGTTAATCGATTCCTTGATGAAGCTGGCCGAGTTGTAGGCGACATCGAGACGCATGCCGTCGGGCAGAAGTTTGGAGAGGTTGGGCAGATCCGCGATGACGACATCGGCGACATCCAGCGTGCTCGCCTTGGACTGTTTAATGATGCCCAGTCCTATTGCGGGCTCACCGTTGTAGCGTACCGCGGTGCGCTCATCGGCAGCGCCGAGCGTTACATCCGCGACGTCGCCAAGCTTCACATAGTCATCGCCGGTCTGCTTGACAAAGACCGCCGCGAACTCCTCGGGCGTGCTCAGATCACCACGGGTGCGAACGGAGAATTCGCGTCCCTCGCCCTCGACCCGACCCGCCGGAATCTCGGCGTTGGCGCGGAGGATGGCTGACTCGACATCAGTTGTCGTCAGACCGTGCGCCGCCATACGCATGGCATCGAGCCAGACTCGCATCGCATATCGGCGTTCGCCGCCGAGAAACACCGAGCCGACGCCCGGCAGACGCTGAATACGGTCTTTGAGCACGCGGTCGGCAACATCGGTAAGCTCAAGATTCGAATGGCGCGGGCTGGAGAGCGCCAGCCAGACGATCGGCTGCGCGTTGACATCCACTTTCTCGATGATCGGATCATCAGCTTCGCGTGGAAGGGAACCGCGCACGCGCGACACCCGGTCGCGGACATCGTTGGCCGCTTCGTTGACATCGCGGCCGAGTTCAAATTCAATTGTGATGCTCGAACCCTGCTCCTGGCTCGAGGACGTGAGCGTCTTCACACCCTCAATAGTTGAGAGTTGTTCTTCGAGCACATCGGTGATCTCCGTCTCGACCACGTTGGGGCTGGCCCCCCGGTAGAATGTGGTGATGGAGACGATGGGCGGATCGATATCCGGGTATTCCCTCACAGGCAGCCGCGAATACGCCACCAGCCCGAGCAGGACGATGACCAGGGTGAGAACGAGCGCCAGTACGGGACGATTGATAGACAGTTCACTTAACTTCATCGACTGCCCCCTGCCAGATCGCTCATTGGCGCTGAGGTTACGGCCGGCATGGGCATGACCTTGGCGCCCTCGAATAGTTTCTGATGTCCGGCCCGCACGACCGTCATGCCCGGCTCCAGACCGCTCAGGACCTCGACCGTCTCCGGCTGGCGGCTGCCCAGCGTTATCGCGGTGCGCGTGACGGTGCTGTCAGGCTTAATGACGAAAACGAGATTCTGATTCCCTTCGGCAAAAACCGCCTCATCCGGGATTAGAACGGCGTTGTCCCGCTTACTTAGCACCGCAGCGACATTGGCCGACATGCCGGGTCTGAATTTGAGCTCAGGATTCCGAACATGCGCAATAATGCGGGCGCTTCGCGTAGCCTCATCGACGACCGGTTCGATTACCTCGATAGTGCCGTTCAGTTCGAAATCGGGATAAGCGGTTGTGGAGACCGTTACCGAAGCGCCGCGCTTCAGTTCCGGATAATACCGCTCGGGCGCGGTGAAGGTCACTTTCAGTTCATCGAGTCGCGCCAGGTCCGTGATGGCCGTACCGGCCCGGACAAACGCACCGGGGCTCACTCGACGCGCACCGATAACGCCGTTGAACGGCGCCGTGATGCGGGTCTTCTGCAATCGAGCTTGGATCATGGCCAGTTCGGCTTCGGCGACTTTGAAGGCGGCGGCAGCATTGTCAAACTCCTGCGCCGCGACCGCGCCGCTATCTGCAAGCGACTTGATCCGGTCATACGTCACTTTCTTCTGGTCACGAACAGCTTCGGCCCGGCTCAATTCCGCCTGCAGTTGGGAGTCATCCAGTTGTGCGATCAGTTCCCCCTTCTGGATGGGAGCCCCTTCACGGAACGGCAGATCGCGCACCAGGGCATCGATTTCCGAAACGACCGTGATGGCGTCGTGGGCTTCGATCGTGCCCACCGCTTCAAAGCGGTCAGTAACGGTACCGGCTTCAACTTTGACGGCCTCGACCGGCATCGGGGGAGGCGTAAAACCGCCGGCCGCCTGATTGTTGGAACAACCGTCGACAATGAATCCGGCTCCGAGCGACAACAACAGCCCTGACAGTGCAAATCTCTTTGTCACGATATACCTCTTATTTTGCAAGCCACAATCGGTGCCGGACGATCTGTCCTTACGGCATTAACCCTGCCCGGGCCGCTGCACCGCTCCAGTATAAACGTACGAATTCGGAGATGGGTTCACAGAAAGTGGAGCGCTACGCTCTCTAATGTGATGGAAAGTGACGGCCGCTGGTCACTGAAAGGCCGAAAAATCCGGCTTACGGCGTTCCAGAAAGGCGCTGAACGCCTCTTTGGCTTCGGGCGAGACGAGGCGTTTCAAAAGATCGGAAATCTCGTGAGCCATAACACGCTGCAAGAGTTCGTGATTGACAGCTTTGAGCTGAGCTTTTGCCAGTCGAACCGAGGCCTGTGGCTGCCGGGTCAGGCGGTGCGCCTTCTCTAAGGCAAGTTCCAGGACCTGCGAATCCTCGCATACATCATTGATCAGCCCAATCTCACGGGCTTTCTCCGCTGTAAACATCTCGCCCAACAGAAGCAATTCCGCAGCCTGCTGGTGCCCGGCCAACAGCGGCAGGAGCATGCTTGAGCCGGCTTCCGGACAAAGCCCCAGATTGACGAACGGCATCAAGAATTTCGCATGTGCGCCGGCGTACACAAGATCGCAATGGAAAAGCATCGTCGTGCCAATGCCGACAGCCAGCCCTTCTACTGCCGCTACTACCGGCATTTTGGCGTCGCGGATAGCGCGCATGAATCGGAAGACCGGGCTGGTGCTATCGCGTGGCGGGGTTTCGAGAAAATCTTTCAGATCATTGCCGCTGGTGAAGGAGTCGCCGGCGCCGTGAATGAGCAGGACGCGGACATTTCGGTCCTGTTCAGCTTGCTCGATAGCATCGGCCAAAGCCGAGTACATGGCGATGGTGAGGGCGTTTTTCTTTTCGGGCCGATTCATCACGATGCGCAGGATGCCGTCCTGCTGTTCGGTGACGATGTGCTTTGACAAGCCGGGCGAGTTCATAGGTAACGGCTCCTCTCTTTCAGGTAGTCTGCGGCCATACGTTTCTCGGCAGAACTGTTTCGGCAATCTACATAACGGCGGCAAATCGGAACAGAGATTAACGATTAGAAAGACGGCAATCGCTACTCTCACCAAAAGAAAATCCCGGGTGCTGCCCGGGATTCTCGATTTACTGGCATCATGATTTGATCCCAAAGCGTCACGAAACGCGCTGGAATTTGTCGGTCTCAGGCTCAGTCCGTTTCGGCCCGCCTTTCACAAGTGAGTGGCCGGTTGCCAGACCGAACACAAACAGGCTCAGGGTGACCGCGCCGACGGCGAAGATCGTGTCACCGATAATGCGAAGCCACTTAAACGTCTGAAGGGTCGGCGAATACAGGAACTCGGCGCTTCGCGCGTACCAATACCCATGTTCGACCGAGGCCCAGGTCTGCATGAACCCGACCGGCAGCAAGCTGATGACTACCATGGCGAACAATCCGATATTGATAGCCCAGAAAGAGAACTTGATAATGTCGTCCTTCCAATCCTGGCGTACCCAAAGGACGCGAAGACAGAACAACATCAGGCCGAGCCCCAGCATGCCGTACACGCCGAAGAGTGCCGAATGGCCGTGCACGGGGGTCGTGTTCAGGCCCTGCATATAATAGAGGGCGATGGGCGGATTGATCATAAATCCGAACAGCCCGGCACCCACCATGTTCCAAAACGCCACCGCCACGAAGAAGTAGATAGGCCATTTGTATTTCTGCACCCAGGGGGTGGAACGAGCGATACGGATATTGTCCCAGGCCTCGAAACCGATGATGGTCAGCGGAACAACTTCGAGAGCGCTGAAAACTGCGCCCAACGCCAGCACTCCGGTCGGCGTGCCTGCGAAATAAAGGTGGTGGAGCGTGCCAATGATTCCGCCCGCCAAAAAGATGGCCGTCGAGAACAGGACCGAGCTGTTGGCGGTCGAAATGCGAATGAGCTGAAGGCGTGCGAACAGAAACGCTATCACCACCGTGGCGAACACCTCGAAGAATCCCTCGACCCAAAGATGCACCACCCACCAACGCCAGTATTCGGCAATTGTGAGATGGGTGCTCTTGCCCCACATTAGACCGGCGGCATAGAAAGCGCCGATAGCGACCGCCGAAATCAGGAACATCGTGAGGAGCGTTTTCTGCTCTCCCCCCTGTTTGATAGCGGCGACAACGCAACGACCTACCAGAAAGAGCCAAAGGCCGAGTCCGATGAGCAGTCCAATCTGCCAAACCCGTCCGAGGTCTACGTATTCATACCCCTGGTGACCGAAATAGAACCAACTGCTGCCGCCAAGCATGTGATTGACACTCATCCATTCCCCCACCATCGAACCGAGCACGACTACGAGTAATGCTCCGAACAGCACGTTCACGCCCAAGCGCTGCCCTTTGGGTTCGACGCCACTGACTGCCGGCCCGATATACAAGCCGGCGGCCAGCCAAGCTGTGGCTATCCAGAAAATTCCGAGTTGCGTGTGCCAGGTACGGCTGATGACATACGGTATCATTTGGGCAAGCGGTACGCCGAAGAAACCGTCTCCCTCGACACCGTAGTGTGCAGATATGACGCCCATGACAATCTGCACGATGAACAGGCCGGAGACGACCCAGAAATATTTCACGACCGCTTTCTGCGATGGTGTCGGCTGGAAATTGAGGAGTGGATCAGCCGCGGGCAGTTTTTCTGCGACCGGTTCGTGTGGTCGCGAAGCGTGATACCACACGAGCAGTCCGATACCGGCCAGAAGCATGATGATGCTGAAACCGGTCCAGATGATGGCGTCGCTGGTGGGACGATTCCCCACCAGTTCTTCGTGAGGCCAGTTGCTGGTGTACGATATTTCCTGATTGGGTCGATTGGTCGAGGCAGCCCAGGAGGTCCAGAAGAAGAATGAGGCGAGCGCCCGGAGCTTATCGGGCTCCGTTAGCGTCCCGGCCGGTATCGCATACTGAGCGCGCCCTTTGGAAAACAGTTCGCTGTAGTAGGCGACGTTATCTTCGAAAGCAGCACGCCGAACCGGCTCGACCGTGATGCTGTTGGTAGCCGCGTCATAGGTGTTGGTTCGCATCAATTCAGTGAGCCGGGTTTGCAGAACCGCTTTCTGTTCAAGCGTGAGTTCATCGTACGAACCATCAAACTCGGCGTTCGACCAGGAATTGAGGATAAACATGGCCTCGCGATGGAGCCAGTCTGCGGTCCAGTCCGGCGCGACATAGCTGCCATGTCCCCAAATGGAACCGAGTTCCATGCCACCCATCGCCTGCCAGACATTCTGTCCGGCCGTGATCTGGCCCGATGGAATCACGATGATACCATCGGTTGATTTAACCAGTTCCGGAATCGGCGGCTTTTCCTGATAGATGCGAATGCCCATATAGCCGAGGACGGCGAATGAAATAATCACCACCGCCCAGAAGCCCAACCATAACCGTCTCATAAGTCCGTCTCCTCAACAGTGATGGCATTGCTGCCACCGTGTACTAACTTCTGATACTACGCGATTTCCAGAGAGAATCGTGAACACATTCACAATACGGGTCGGCCTGAGGGGGCCTTTCGCTGACCCTCGGGCCTAAACTCTCCTGTTGCTCAATGCTGATGTGGTTCTGGTTCCTCATGCCCTTCAGAATCATGCCCAGCCGCATCTTGAGGCGCATGGTCCGAACCGACACCAGTCGCCGCAAGATGCAGACCCTCCACATAGTGCAGGAATTCGACATAGGCGTGGACGAATTCCCGACCGGCAGTCACGTCGTGCTCATGATGAGGACGCAGCTGGGCCAGACGGGCAAACTTCTCTCCAAGCCCATGCCGGACATCTTCAAGCAACAATCGAGAGCCTGGTTCAAGCTCACCTGATTCTGCCGCCATATCGGCCGCCGGAATTGCCGAACCCAGGTCGCGCCCGGCCGGTTTGAGACCGGTGTACGGTGCTCCCTCGCCCGCGCGATGTACCCGCACAAGTGTTTCGAAAAGATACAGGTCAGCCAGATCGCGAGCTTCCGGGCCCAACTCTCGTACAGCGAGGGTTTTCGCGAACGCCTCGCGGATCATGGTCTCGTCTTCCGGTTGCACCCACACGAGGATGCTGTCCACGTTTTTGCTTTCCAGTGCCGTACGTGCCGCTGCAACAACAGGACCGTCAAGTCCGTCGCAGTGTGCGCTTACCTGACGGGCTGACCCCAGTGTGAAAGCAACCACTGCCAGAGACAGCGAGAACACTCCCTGAAGAACCCAATTGCATAGATTCATAATACTAACTCCCGGACATTATTGAGACCTCGAGCCCGCCACACCCATTGCGACAGGCTTCCGGTTTTCAGTTGTCAATGTTTGTGATGGCAGCAGCCGGAGTCAGACGGTAGGTGCGGGAGCAATTGCGCCTTTGACACATCATATCGTTCAGCCAGCTTTTCGGCAATCTTCAAGAATCGTTCATGTGTGCCGGTCCCCATCTCTTCCTTTTCGACCTGGTCGAACTGACGCAGGACCTCCCGGGTGTCATCTTCATTCATGACCCGGTCGTCCATCGGGAACAGAATCCGATCCTCCTTTAGAATGTGCTGGCGAAGCAACTGGACGTACCCCTCGGCGTGTGAGGCGAATGCCTCAAGCGCCATCCTGTTGCCATCGGCGGCCGCCTCGACATGGCTGCTCATTCCGCGGACGTGCATGCGTCCCATCTCGTGCTCATGCAGCATCACCGCGATTGGCCCGCCCTCCTGCGGAATCCCCTTGTTCACCAGTGCTGGAAACAGTCTTGCCTCTTACTTGCCGTGATGGCATCCATCGGCGAACCCCTTGATGAACGCAATCGCATCTTCGGCCGGCTTCTTTTCCAGCCGTCCAACAGTCTTGGCCTCTTCTACCATTTTATCGAGGCAGTCGAGGACGATCTCGATAACCGGGTGCTCGCTTGAGAGAATCTCAGTCGGTTTCATATAGGTCTCCTTTTGAGTTTGTACATCTATTATCTCGAATCGCATGTGTGTATCCGTTTAATCGTCAAAAAAAATCTCACGACGGCAGCGTTACTTTCTTGTCCGCCAAGTCTTCGATGGTAGTCTCGTTGAGAAACTCCAGATAACTGCGGCGAATGACAGCCCATCGATGATGCACCGCGCAGGGGGAGTCATCGCGGCATCGTTTCCTCCCCAGAAAGCAGTCGCCCCATCGGCTGACCCGGTCGATCGGCTCCACGACATCGTAAAGAGAGATCTTTTTGGGAGAGCGGGCGAGCCGAAAACCGCCGCCGAAACCTTTCTGCGATTCCACGAGCCCCTGCCCGGCCAGCATTTTGAGCAGCTTGCCCAGGTAGTTTTGGGGAGCGCCGATTTCTCGCGCGATATGGGCAGCGCCTGCGTACTCACCAGGTGCGAGACGGGCCATCAGGGCGAGTGCTAGAGCAGCGTTTATACCGGTCTTTGAAATCATGGCTTTATCCTAATCACATGTCAATATGCTATTATATGTCGGTCTGTCAAGGTCAAACTTGAGTTTTTTTTGGCTACAAGCATTGTGTCGACTTGTGAGGGATTGTATCGAAGACCTTCAATCTCCGCTATTGATTCACGAAAAACTAACGTATGCGGCGCAACCTCTTGGGTGACATCGTGTTGACTGGGGAGACGCTCCTCGACGTGCCATTCCTTTTCCCTCACAGCCTTCAATTTCTTCTTGGATAATCGGGGTCGGGTCAGTATACTTGGACTGGAATATTTGTTAACTACCTACCATCCCGCTTCGCCATGAGGAGGCAGAAATTGCGCTCAGTGAAGGAATCCCTGGTTGTAGTTGCGGCGGTCTGCGCGATAGCAGCACCGCTAAGTGTGCGTGGAGCGCAGCTGCGGTTGGAATCCAGATCGGCGGTCATGCCGGCGGTGATGGATTCCGTGTCTATCTATGTGGACAGCCTTGAAGCCCAGATCGGCGGGTACAGACTTCTCGTATCGCTCACCGAGTCCGCATATTCAATAGTCAATGTCAGGCCGGGAGAACTGCCCATCCAGTGCGGCTGGGAGTACTTCACCTGGCATACATTGCCACATCACCCGCTCGAAATGTCGTCACATACCGGACTCCTTGAGATCACGGCGCAGGCATCGGCAACAAGCGGCTATATCCCGGCCTGCTATTCGGGGCCATCCCCGATGGAGCTGGCTCGCATCACGCTCTTGATGGGGAGTGACGGGCCGTACCACCGGATGTTTTGTCAGACCGAGCCGCTCAGGTTCTTCTGGCGGGATTGTGATGATAACGTCCTTTTGAGTGTAGATGGGGACACGGCCCTGGTCGCGTTCGAACTTAAGGAACAAAGCGCCCAATTTCCTTCAAATGACACTGTCTCCTACCCCTTCCCCGGCTACGGCGTGCCAGGCAGCGGCTGTGCTTCGTACCCGGGTCGTGCGTATGTGCCTTCTCTGACGGCAGTGAATGGCACGTTCGATTTTGTCTGCCCCGAAACCTGGTCGCTTGGTGACATAAACTTGAACGGCTTTTCGCACGAGTCGGCCGATGCCGTCGTGTTCACCAATTATTTCATGCACGGCCTTGCTGCGTTCCAGATCAACATAGCCGGACAGATTGCGCAGAGTGACGTCAACCAGGACGGTCTGACGCTGACACTTGCCGACCTTCAGTATCTTTTCCGGGTGATCATTGGCGATGCGCCACCGGTGCCGGGCCCAAGCTTGAAACCGGCACCACCAAGCGAATACTCGGCCACACTTGAGGTGGCCGAAGTTTCCGGCCTTACCAACCTTACAATACGAAGCGATGCCGTGATCGGCGCGTTGTATGTCAAGTTGCTTGGGATTGACGGCGTATCGCCCACCCAACCGAATGCCGAGGCGGGCTGGATCGGCGACACTGTGACATTCCTCTTGATCAACTCTGATGGCTCTTCGGTTCTAATACCGGGGACACATCTTCTGGGCGAATTAGGTGGCACGGCTACACGGATCGTTAGCGCCGATGCCGTTGATGCCGCCGGACGTGTGATGATAGTGCATACTGATAATGAACATCTCCCCCGTTTATTCAGCCTGGCACAGAATTACCCGAACCCGTTCAACCCGACCACTACGATCAGTTTTGATTTGCCGGTCACATCTGCATGGAGGCTGACAATCTACAACGTGACTGGGCAGGAAGTGGCGGTGTATTCGGGAGAATCCGTGGCCGGGCGCCAGGAAGTAGTGGTTGATGGGGTCCGCTTGGCATCGGGGGTGTACATGTACCGGCTTGAAGCTAACGGTAGGTCCGAAACGCGAAAAATGATACTCTTGAAATAATGACAGGTGAAGTTGAAATGCGTGCGAAATTTTTAGCAGTATTCGCGGTCGTGGCCGCTTTCTGCGTGATGACCGCGGGTCAAGTCCTCGGGCAGCTCGATAACGATCGATGATGTAGTCGGCAAGTACGGGGGTGGTGTAGTGGACACGGTTCGGACGGGCACTCCGATCACATTCAAACTGCGCTACACCAACGGGGCTGGGGCGAATCTCAATATCTCAAATGGATACGAGATCTACTCTCCCGATGGCGCTACGTGGTCTGGACCAGTAGTGGGTGACACACTGACGGGTGCAATTCCGCGCTCCAATTGGGACCTCGGGTTCGCCATGAACGTGTTTCCCGGAACTGGTGGCTATGACACGGTTGGCATTATCGGTGCCAAGCTTTCAGCAATTGGACTTCCTACAGGGTTTAATGGCGTGCCGTATGGCCTCAGAATCGGCAGCTTCGACGACGCCGAGAGTGGTCTGCATGTTTGTGTCGACTCCGCCTGGTTCCGTCCGGGCGGGACTTGGAAATGGGTAGGCACGGGGGGGCTGAATGTGTACCCGACGTGGGGTGGGCCATACTGTTACACGGTTTACACAGCACCGCCGATTCCTGTTCAGATCACGAATTGCGTGACGTCCTTATTAGGCAGTCACTGTTCGACATTTACATATGATTTCGACGCTATAGACGCCGAAGGGGACCCGATTACGTTTCAACTGGTTTCAGGTCCGGGGACAATAAACGCCAACACCGGCGTTTGGACGTGGACAAATGCGACCTTGGCAGATGTCGGTGCGTCGAGAACGATCGTCGTTGAAGCGTGTGACCCGTTCGGCTGTGGCCAGCCCTGCACGATCAACATCAATGTGACGAACGAGGCGCCCGTGCTGCTATCGCCGGTATGTGGCACGAGTACGTTGATTTCGCTTGGTCAAACGGAGACTATTGATGTAAATGCGACCGATGCCTGTAATGACCCGTTGACGTACTCAATTGCGAGTGTAACACCTTCGTTTAGCGGCACAATTTCGATAAATCCTACTTCAGGTATTATAACGGCCACTCCGCAGATTCTGGATGCAGTGTACACCGTAGCGGTTGCCGTTACCGACGGCAATCTGTCCGACACTTGTCAATTGGAGATCGAAGCGGTCAGCGGCTGCCCGTTTGGGCTTCAGATTTCCAAGGAGCACAATGTGCCGCAGGGAGGGTACTGGTCAGTCCCAGTCACTCTAACGAAAGGTGATGCGACTGAAGGTCTCGGCGGCTTTGATATCTTGATCGCCTATGATAACTCTGTCCTGTCATTCCAGAATGCCAGTCTCGGTGCCGCGTTTGGTCCGAGCGGCTGCAGGTGGGAGTATTTCACGTACCGATTCGGCGCCGACGGCAACTGCGGCGGTGGCTGTCCGAGCGGTTTGGTTCATGTGTTTGGCATAGCCGAGAGCAACAACGGCGCCAATCACCCGCTCTGCACGCTTCCGGCCACTCTGCCGGCTACGTTATTCAATCTCAATTTCCTGGTGAGCAATGATCGGACACTGGAATGTCAATCGGTGCCGATCCGGTTCTATTGGCTCACCTGCACCGACAACGTGCTGTCGAATGCGGCAGGCGATGAAGCGTACATGAGCTGCACCGTGGCTGAGGCCGAGAGCCCCCTCATAAATATTGCGAATTCAAGCGTCGGGTTTCCCACCTACCTTGGCGCGCAGGATGCCTGTTTCACTGGCGGTGGTCCCGGCAAGCCGACCCCGATCACCGCAATCGACTTCATCAATGGTGGAATCGATATCGTCTGCGCCGACTCGATCGATATCCGCGGTGATATCAACCTGAACGGCCTGGCGTACGAGATCGCCGACGCGGTCAATCTCACCAATTACTTCGTCAAGGGTTTGGGCGCGTTCACGATCAACGTGAATGGTCAGATCGCCGCCTCCGATGTCAACGCCGACGGCATCAGCTTGTCGGTGGCAGATCTGGTGTACCTGGTCCGCGTGATTGTCGGCGATGCCAACCCATACCCGAAGATCAATCCGGTGGCGGTGAACTATGCGGTCAACAACGGGGTGATCTCGGTCGATGGCGAGATGGGCGGGGCGTTTGTGGTGCTCGAGGGGAATGTCGCCATCTCGGACAATGACCTGCTGTCGCACGGCATGACTATGAAGTCCGAATTTGACGGTGTCAACACGCGCGTGATCATCTACCCGCCGTTCGAGGGTGTGAGCAGAACGGCCGGTTTCACTGGGGATTTTCTCAATGTCCGTGATGCCAACATTGTTTCACTTGAACTGGCGACAATCGACGGCGCCCCGGTGACACTGAAGAGTGCGGAATTGCCGACCCGATTTGAACTGCATCAGAACTACCCGAACCCCTTCAACCCGAGCACGACTATCAGTTTCAGTCTGCCGGTGGCCTCGGCGTGGACACTGAAAATCTACAATGTCGCCGGGCAGGAAGTCACGAGTTTCACAGGTGACGACGCAGCCGGAGAAAAGACCGTGACAGTCGAAGCCAGTGGTTGGGCTTCGGGAGTTTATTTCTTTACGTTGGATGTTGGGAGCTTTTCCGAAACCCGGAAGATGCTGCTGATAAAATAGAAGTGAGAATTCAGGGCAGGAGTGTAGTGCTCCTGCCTTTCGTTTATTTGAAGGGCGCGAGACTTTTCCTCATCGCCAGCCCGTTAGCGCCATCGGCGTAATAGCCCGGCAAATCCCCAGTGATTTGGTAACCGAACCGCTTGTACAATCCGATCGCCGCCTTGTTGTCGGCACGGACTTCGAGCGAAATGGTCCTGCAGCCACGCTTGATGGCAGCTTGCTCGCAGGCGGTCAGCAAGAATGCCCCAAGCCCCTTGCCACGAATACGCCCATCAATGGCGATTGAAAAGAGCCTTCCGACTCTGGACCCCTTTCGCCAGAGCATGAATGCAGAACCCACCAGTCTCCCCTCAAGATCAAGCGCGAGCGGTGTGCAGTTCGCTTTGGTCAGAAGATAACGGAGTTGCGCGCGGGTGAAGCGGTCCTCACCGAAACAGTCGGCCTCAAGTTGTTCGATTCGGGGAAGGTCAGCCAGTGTGGCCGGTCGGATAGTTGGCTCGGAACCGGGGGTCATCCCCACTCGCCGACCAGATAGCGGATAAGCCGGTCGTACACCTGCGGCGTGCCGTGGTCTTCCTCGCCGGCATTGATGGTCGGGTTGTCGTTCACCTCGATCACCACAAAGTCGTCCTCGACCTGCTTGATATCGACACCATAGAGCCCGTTGCCAATCGCCGCGGCGGCCTGCACCGCTACTTCCATCAAGCGCGGGTTCACTTTGGCGGTATCGAATGTCCTCACTCGTCCCCAGATGACTCGTCCGCCTTCGGTGTAAGTGAGCACTTTCCAGCGCCGTTTGGGAATCAGGTACTGGCAGACATAGAGCACTTCGCCGCCGAGCACGCCGACCCGCCAGTCGAATTCGGAACTGACAAACCGCTGTACCACGATGCGGTCGGCCCGTCTGAGGAAGCGTTTCCCCACGCGGACAAAATCCTCCGGCGTGGCGACCCGGTCCACATACATAGAGAAGCTTGAGTTGGGCGCTTTGAGCACCAGCGGCGTGCCGAGGGTATCGAGCAGGCGCGAGCCGTTCTGGAGAGTCAGGTCGCTTTCGGCCAGGAACAATGTCTCCGGCATCGGCACGCGCGCCGCTTGCAGGTGGCGATACATGTTGATCTTGTCGCAGCATACCACGATTGAGTTGGGATCATCAATCACTCTCAGCCCATTGCTTTCGGCGAGCCGCGCCGCCACATAGGATGAGTTCAGCGGGTCGGTCAACGCCCGAATAAACAGGGCATCGTACGAGGGAATCTTGTACATGTCCGCCCGAAAGAGGACGTCCAGTCGATGTCCCATCTTCTGGGCCGCCTGGCCGAGCCGCAGCACCGCGCCCATCTCTTCGGAGCGGGTCATGGTGTACCGCTCGATGAATACGCCTATGTTCGCCATGTGACTGCTTTTCTGATGTAGGCAAGCTCGCGCTCGGACAAACGGGAGAACGGCAGTGGCTGAATGCCGCTGAGCAAGATCTCGCTCTCGTGCGTGATAATAACGCGCACACGCGACACCGGGATACGATAAAGATTCCAGACTGCCGAGGCGAGTGCCCGAAATCGCGGCACCGGGCTGAACCCCAGGATCGCGCGGAAATAACTGAGTTTGGCGCGGTGAGGAAATTCCTGGCAGCAGACGGCATAGGTGAAATTGCGCGTCAGCGACTTGGCGATCCGCTCCTGTGCGGTCGCTTTGTAGACAAGGCTGTGGCGCGACATGAACGGATTGACAGTATCCACCAGCACCGGAGGTTCGAAGTAACCGTTGGAAATATAGAAATTCGGGACCGGCAGCCCGGCCGCTTTGGCTTTCTCCAAAAAGAGCGGCATCACGTAGGCATCCATAATCTCTTGACAGGTGGGATGGACGGTGTGGCCGGTCGTTTCGAGGTCCTGTGAGCCGTAATAACCCAGTTTCATGTACCGGTAGTCGCCGGCCATGTTGACAATGCAGTCCTCGCCGTTGAGATAGCCGACGGGAATCCCTCGAAGGTCCGGTGGGGTGACCTGCGGCGGGGCGATCACTCGCTCGATGACCGGTCTCATAACTCCTCCCCCGGGTTGACGAAAGGGCGGCGTACCCCATCCCTTTCCGCCGGCAGGTCGCTTCGAGCTACCTGCCCCTCTTGCAACGGATATGGGGAGCGACTACTTGGAGGGTGAGTATCGCCCGAACTTCCTGGCATCTCGGTATTATGGAAATTAGATGGCATGGGTACTTTCACCGGAATCTGGCGACCGGCCCAATGACGCAGCACGGAAGGCCGGACACGGAGACAAGTCGGGGTATGTGGTGGAACGTGCGGAGGTGCGCCGAATGGCGGAGACACTGCTCCCTCGGCGAACCAGTTTCATGGGCGCCTCGGCGGGCGCCGAATCGGACGAACTTGATTGTGTCATCGTAGTGCCGAAATACACTCTCGGTCTTTTTAACTCCTCGCTTCTCACGCTACCAAATGATCGGGCGGAAACAACGACCACCACCGAGTACTTGTACGCAGAAGTCGCGACAATGTAACCGGCGGCCAGTCTGGGCTCAAGAAAAAAATCTCGTCTCGCCGAAACTTTTCTGGTGGGGGGCGGCCCGAAGGACTATCCAGACCGCACTGAGCGTGAGACCAAACCGGCAGACACTCCCTGCTGGGCTCGGTCAAAGGAGCATTTGCTTCCGCGCCAGTTCCCGGTACAGCAGGCAGCGACCGGTGAGCTCATCATGCGTCCCCTGGTCGACGATCCGGCCATCGTCAAGGGCGATGATGCGATCGACGTGCTGAATCGTTGCAAGCCGGTGGGCGATGATGATGGCGGTCTTGTCCGCCAGCACGTGCGAAAGCGACTCCTGGATCAACTGCTCGGAATTGGAGTCGAGGGCCGAGGTGGCCTCGTCAAGGATGAGCACGGTCGGATTCTTGAGAATGGCCCGCGCCAGACAGAGCCGCTGCCGTTCCCCTCCGGAGACGGTTACCCCGCGCTCGCCAACTTCAGTCCGATACCCCTGCGGGAGCTCCATGATGAACTCGTGGATATTGGCGGCTTTGGCAGCGGCGATGACATCGGCCTCGATGGCTTCGGGAAAGCCATAGGCAATATTGTCATAGATGCTCATCCGGAACAGGAACGGGTCCTGTTCCACCAGCGCAATATGCCTGCGGAGCGAGACAAAGGAGAGATTGCGTACATCTATGCCGTCGAGGCAGACGCTTCCGTGCTGCGGGTCAAAAAAGCGCATGAGCAGGTTGATGATGGTCGTCTTTCCCGAACCGGAGGGACCCACCAAAGCTATTTTCTCCCGCGGTCGCACGACCAACGACAGACCATCCAGCCCGAATCCCTGGTCGCCGTAAGAAAACGCGACCGAATCGAAGCGGATCTCCCCGCGCGGCTTCTCCAGATGAACCGGCGTTGGCGATTCAACGATATCGGCTGGGATATCGAGGTACTCAAATACCCGATCGGCCGAAGCCATCGCCGACTGCACCTGGATATGTGTCTCGGCCAGCCCCCGGACGGGCGCGTAGAGATAGGTGAGCAGAATGTAGAACGCGATCAGCTCTCCCAGTTTCATGCCGCCGGTCGCCACCAGATAGACTCCCCATGCCAAAACCACAATGGGTCCGACCATATTGATGAACTGTACGAGATTCACACCGAGCGACGTCGTCTTGCTCACGTTGACGATCAAAGGGTTTATCCGGTTCTGGATAGCTTCCACGCGACTCTCTTCATGGCGTTCCCGGCCAAATGCCTTAATGGTCTTTACGCCCAGCATCGCCTCCTGCAGCCGAGCCGATAGTTCCGCAATTGTCTGTTGCATGGTCGTCACGAGGCGGTTCAGGCGCAGACCGAACCGATGGGTGGCGTATATGGTGAGTGGAACGGGTACGACCGCGACCAGTGTGAGGAACCAGTTCGTATGCAGCAAATAGGCCATAATGCCGACCAGCATCAGCAGGTTGGTCAGAAACATGAGAAGCGTGACGGTGAGCAGGTCCTGAAGACGGCCGACATCGGACAACAGACGCGACATGATCTCGCCGGTCTGATGCCGGCTGTGGAACTGAAGCGACAGCCGCTGCACGTGGCCGAACAGTTCCAGCCGAATATCCCTGATGATCGCCACCCCGATATACGCCCCCAGATAATCCCGCAACCACGCGAACAGAACATCGAGGAGATAAATACCGAACAGGAATGAGCCGAACAAAAATACGGGTGTGTAGTCAACCGCCTCCCCTGCGGATGCCACCAGGCCGGGGATCAGCGAGTCGATCATGTATTGTATCGCGCCGGGCAGAGCCAGGCTGAGCCCGGTCAACACGACCATGATCACGAACATGAGCGCTTCGTAGCGCCAGTACGGCCTAAGATACGACCAGAGTCTTCTTAGCTTCCGCGTATCGAGGATCATCCTGCCACTCCGGGCTGTATTTGAGGGCGGCAAAGGCGAAGGCACGGGGCGCCAGACACTCCTGCATCCGCCGTTTTCGCAACGCGGCCATCCGCTCCCACAGGTCCACATTGGCGCCGTCCAGATCGCTCGAAGGAACTGATGCCTGCGACGCTGCCGTCTGGTCACTATCAGCACGCCACCACTCTGAACTCAGAAAACGGCTGCCGAAGGTTGTTTCAAAAAAGGTGCGGTTGCGATCTATCTCGCAGCCGGGGAAGTCCAGAAAACCGTAGTACGCCCACATGAGATACGAACGGTCAATGGCCAGCCGCTCATCAATGAACGCAAAGGTCTCTTCCAGCGTGGCACGGGTCTCGCCCGGGTGATTGAAGATCATGTTGGCGCGATGCAGAATGCCATGTTGGTTCAGAAGGTCGCTGACATGCCGGAATCGTTCGAGATACTTTTCCGGCCGCTTTGTCTTATGCATAAGGCCGAGCATTTGGGGGGAGGCGCTCTCGAGGCCGAACTGAATCTCCAGCCTGGGTAACCGGGCGAGGAGTTCTATATCGTCATCATCCAGATACTCCGCGCGCGTCTCAAATACGATCCAGAACGGCGGCGCGTACTCAGCCAAAAGACGCAGAAACTCCTTCCGCCAGCCGGGTCGCATACCGAAACAGGCATCGGCAAACGCAATCGCATGCGGTTTGTGTCGCTCCGCCCCGACGACGATCTCGCGCATCGCGTGCTCCGGCGAATAGGCCCGCCAGCCCCCTTCCTTGAGGGATTCCATGCAGAACGAACACCGGAACGGACAGCCTCGAGACAGAAATAGATACAGATTGGAAAGCCCAGTTGAAAAATGCCTGTTCACAAAATGATCGATCGTGTCCCAGTCGTGTCCCACCAGTTCGTCAGGCGCCAGCGATCTTCCCGCAACAACCGAAGTGTGATCGGGACACCCGGTTAACGAATACCGTTCGGCGAGTTCCCCAAGAGCGATCTCCCCCTCGCCGACCACCACGTAGTCTATCAGGTTATCCGGCGTCAGGAAGTCCTTCGGTCGTGCGGAGGGATGGTAGCCTCCCACAACGATCAATCTGTCCGGATATAGTTCGCGAAAGATCCGCGCACAGGCCATCGTGGCCGTGAACGAAAGACTGGTCCAACAGGATATCGCCAGAATATCGAAGGGGTGGCGCTCGAAATATTCGCGCACATGTCGTTCGTAGCGCCGGATCTGAGCCGGGGAGCAGGGTCGGCCGACGCTGACCTCGAAATCCTCATAGGTGACCTCAAACCGCTCGGCCAGATACGACGCCAGAAGCAGCAACGGGGTTTTGATCTCGATGGGAGGCCCTTCCGACGGCGTATAGAAAGTCGACGGATGCAGCAGCAGAATCGATGGAGTTGCGGCCATAGTGCCGGTCACGCTCTCTTTTCGTATGGTTGCGGGGTGCCGCTGGTCACATCACCGGCATCCATCACACGGCCGCTTTACCCTTTATCTCATTCGGGAAATAGCGCTCCAGCATCTCCGTAACGAGATTCGGCTCCGGCGCGGATATTCCTGCAGCCTGCTCCATCCGGTAGATGCAGTACGGATTGTCGGCGCGGCAGCCGGTGGCCGACACCGAAGTCGTGGCGCAACCACCTCGGCACAGCGGCAGGTAGCGGCAATCGTGGCATGCCCCCGATGCGGTCTCGCGCGTGAACTTGCGGTTATAAGCGAAGCCGTTCGGGTTGTTCCATATCTCCGTGAAGGACTTTTTGCGGATATTCCCTTCCACGAACTCCTCCGGCATGGACAGGCAGCCTTTGACATCACCATTGGACTCGATACCGGCAATTCGCACACCGGCGTAACATCCGGCATACGGCGTGTCGTCAAGTAAGGCGTTCCCCTTGCACCCGTAGTAACCGATATTCTCGCCTACGTCGACGGTGATATCCGTAGCCTTCTTGAGCTCAAGACATTTATCGATCAGTTTGGGATAATTATCGAGAGACAACACCAGGTCTTTGTGGCTTTTCATCCGGCCGGTCGAAGTACACATCTGAATGCGCCACACCTTGCAGCCGAGATCCACCAGTATGGCATGCAGCGGGTCCAGTTCCTCCAGGTTGATATTGGACACCTGGGTCAGAGCGCAGAAACGCACGCCGGCCTCGCGCATATACCTCATGGCGTCGGTGGCACGGGCAAAGCTGTCGTCACGCTGGCGAATGTAATTATGCACCGGCTCGGTGCCGTCGAGACTCACCCCGACATGATTGAACTGAAGCGCCGCCAGATTGCGGGCGATCTCCGGTGTGAGGGCGTAACCGTTGGTCACCATGTACAGGCGCGCCCCCTTGTCCTTCACTCGTGCCGCCAGCTGCCGCCAATCGTCACGCATGAGCGGCTCACCTCCGGACAGCGTGATCGACTCACACCCCAGCCCGGTCAATTCGTCGATGAGATTCAGTGCCTCCTGCGTGGACAGCTCGTCGGGGCGCCGCTTGCCGGCCGATGTGCCGCAATGGATACAGCGCATGTTGCAGGCGAAGGTGATCTCCCAAACCACGGTGTGTGGGAAGAAATGAAAATCGCTCATACGGACTCCTTGGTTGCTGGGGTCGGGGTCCCCTGTCGTGCCATCTGCTGCTGCCGCGAACGCGCGATCACTTCCAGCATCGGGGCAAGGTTGAATTTCCAACTATCGCAATATTCCTCCGCAGGCAATGCCCGGTCTGACCTGCGTGCGGGACATCCTCCCATGCACACTGGCAGAATAGAACAATCTCGACAGGATTTCTCTTCAAACGGATCAAAACTAAACAATCGCAGGAACTCCGCGTGCCGGTAGTCGATATCGCGCGCGATGTTCCCCATCGACTTCGATTTGTCTCCCGCGTAATTGAAACAGCGATACATGTCGCCGTCCGGGTCGATCAGAAACGAATTGGTCAACTGTGCGAAACAGAAATTCATGATCGGTCCAGGGAGCTTCTCGATCCGGAATCCCTGGTTCAACAGCTCGTGCGACAATGTCAACTCGGTCTGCGAGTAGCTCCGTGTCTCGAAGCAGTGCTCCGAGATATTGGCGCAGGCGGCGGTCGCCGGCTCAATCATACCGAAATAGACGCCCACCCTGTCCCTCAAACCGGCGGCGGTGAGTTCATCGGTCATCCCCCGGATCATCTCCGGCGTGAAACTCTGATCGATATTCACACGCACGGAAATTGTCATCTTCTCGACCGCGTACTGGAGGTTGCGGATAATAGTCTCAAAGCTCACCTTGCCGTTTTTGAGGGGGCGTTTTCGGTCGTGAATTTCCGAGGGACCGTCCAGTGTCACCTGCACCTGAGACACGCGAAGTGACACGAGACGATCCACCGTCTCCGGCGACAACAGGTAGCCGTTGGAGATCATCGAAGCTGCGTATGCGAACTTGTGCTCGCGGGCAAGGTCGAACACCGATTGGGTGATGTCATCGATGATATCAAGGGCCAGAAGCGGCTCGCCGCCGTACCATGAGATCTGGAGGTCCTTGAGTTTGGGCGCCTGCCGTTCGATGAAGCCGATCAGCGATTCCACCACGCGGGACGACATCCGACCGGATTTGTTGCCTTCGAAACAGTACTGGCAGGCCATGTTGCAGGCCATGGTCGGCGCGATGACGAGTCCGAGCGACGAAGTCTCCTGCCGGGCCCGCCGATATCGGAATTTCAGCCAGGCAAACTGATCGTCAACGTCATCATACACGAATCGGCCATGGCGAAGCTGCTCGAGCAGCTCCGACTCCTGAGCTGTGAACGATGCGGCCCCATTGGCGGCCAGCTTGTCGACCAGAAGCTGATAGGTGGCGTAGTTTTCTGCCGTCATCATGGCCACGGCGCCCGTGTAGGCGTTGAAAGCCAGGTAATAGTCTTCCCGGTATGGAAAGAAATGATTGTAGGGCGAAAGCCGCGTCATCACACACCTCTATACCATGCGTTTTGAACGGGGAGGGACTGCTCCCCCCCCGCCTTCGGTCTTGATCAGGCCGGCTCGCCCGGAACACCGTACAGCGGCTTGATCCTGCAGAACGTCGTGCAGAACGCCGTGCAAGGGGGTTTCGCTGCCAGTTCGGGGTCGATCAAGTAGATCATGTTACCTCCTTTAACGGTTTACCGTTTCGCAGCGCCGATCAGATCGGCACGCCATAAAGCGGAAACGCTACTCCCTTGCAGAACCTGGTGCAAACCTCCAACTGGGCCTTGACCGGGTCGATCAAATAAATCACAGCAGTCACCTCCTTACGCGTTTAGGGGTTGTGTGTAGTGGGACATTACCTGTACCATGTGCTGGTACTTCACCGTCACGTCTGCTCACATTCACAAAAAGGGTATGCCGGGCCGGCGGGCTGAGCGTCAGGTTCAAGAGGATGACTGAAGGATACCCACAATCGTCACTTGTGCCAGCATCCGCCTGGCCCCGTTTGCCCGGACTATCGAGCGTGCCTGTGCTGCTTTCAGGCTGAGAACTGCCCGATCATGATTCTCTCTTGCTCAAAAGGTAACGTTCGTGGACAATGGTGTCAAGGACAAAGTCGTCCGGTATATGCGATGTCGCACACGCGCCGCACGGAAACGACTACCGATTAGTATTCATTCAATGCAATGCGCCGTGCGTGCATCCGTCCGTGGGGCGCGTCAACTGACGTGTGAGTAATGAGTTGGATCGTGCGATCCGGTGTGACGACAGACCCGATCTCCGTCGCACGACGGCGCTACGAAACGGGGGACGGCGAAGAGAGCAGACTGCGGATGGTTCGTTCAATTTCGTGGGCCAGAAGCGGTGTTCGTACAACAGCGCTGCACGGCAGAAGCAATGTGGTGCCATCAAACAACATCTGCGGATTCTCGGCTGCCACAACGACAGGAATATCGGGCCGCAGACGATGGAGATCGTCAAGAATGGTCTCGGCGTTATCAACAATCATCCGGTAGTGGACCAGCAGCAGTTGGAAAGACCGAGCCCTGTCCCGCAAGCGCTCCGCAGCCTCAGAGGTATCGACGCACACCGTGACCCGGCAACCGGCCCGCTCGAGTGTCCAGGATGCCGCTTCCGCTTCCGATGCCTCACCATCGATCAGAAGCACGCTGACGGAACCGGATCCGTCTTTTTCGGACCATGCCGCCGCACGGGGACTGCACGCCGGGAGATAGATATGGAATTCGCTCCCCTTGCCCGGTTCGCTCTCCGCACAAATGTGCCCGCCATGCTGTGTGATGATGCCGTGACTCACGGCCAATCCCAGACCCGACGCTTCGCCGCCTGCTTTGGTCGTGAAGAACGGGTCGAATATCCGTTTGAGCGTTTGACGGTCCATGCCTCGGCCGGTATCCCGGACGCTCAGATGCAGGTGCGGACCCGGCAGACTCCGGTGACACGACTGGCAGCGGCCTTTGTCGGCGGATGGTCCGGAGAGTGCGAGTGTGAAACTTCCGTCCGCCTCCATGGCATCGGCTGAGTTGAAGGCGAGATTGAGGAGCACTTGCTGTAACTGCCCGGCATCGGCCAGCACCGATGGAGCCAGCTCGCCATGCTCGAAGGTCACAACCACGCGAGTAGGAAGGACCGAACGCAGCCTTGCGAGTGTTTCCACGATAATGTTCTCCAGTTGGACAACCTGCCGCTCTCCGACCTGCTGTCGGCTGAACGCCAATATCTGCGCCACCAGGTCGCGCGCCCGGTAGCTCGCCTTGAGCACTTCGTGGAGACGTTCGGCCGGTGCGCTACCTGCCACGAGGTCCTCGAGGGTCATTTCGGTATACCCGATGACCGGCACGAGCATGTTGTTGAAATCATGGGCGATCCCCGCCGCCAGTGTGCCGATCGTCTCGAGTCGCTGCGCTCGCCGCAACTGCTCTTCCAGGGCCGACTTCTCCCGGTCGATCCGCTTCCTCTCGGTGATATCCGCTACGATCACCTGTGCCACCGGCCTGCCATTGAGCGAATTCCGCGCCGCACGACTTTCGATTTCAACCACCGTGCCATCGAACCGCAGCAGCCGGTGCTCGTGAGGCGGCAGTTCGGCCTCGCCGTCGACAGCGGCGCGAATATGTTCGGACACTTCAGCGCGACAATCCGGGTGCACCAGATCGGCGAACCGGCGGCCGACCAGACCGGTCGCATCCGGCGCGCCCAGCATGCACGCCAGCGCCCTGTTGGCAAACAGAATTCCGCCGTCGACAATGACGGCTACACCAAGGGGCGAAAGCTCCACCAGGCTTCGGTATCGTTCTTCAGAGGCTGCCAGCGCCTGCTGCGCCTGACGCTGCTCCGTGATATCGATGAACACGCAATGCGTCTGGAGTAATTGACCGAGGTCATTGTACCCGACCTTGCCGTTGAACGATACCAGCCGGGTATTGCCATGCTTGCACACCATCTCGAATTCGACCCCGACTACGACGCCCGCTGACTTGAACTGATCGAAGGTATGGCGAAACTTCTCCGCGCACGCCGGGGTGAGAAAATCGCCAAACCAGCGTCCCAGGACATCCTCTCTGGAGTATCCCAGTGTGGTGAGCCAGGTTTCGTTAACTTCCAGGATGTGGCCCGACTCATCGAGCGATTGATACGCTATCGGCGCCCGCTGGAACAACTGGCGAAACTTGGCTTCGCTCTGCACCAGGGCCTCCGTGGTTCTGAGCCGCTCTTCCTCGGCGCCGATTGCAGCGGCAAGGATCCCCAGAATAGTCGTGTCGGCGTTGGTCAGATCCGCGCTCTGCGTATACACGACGCACAGCGAACCTACCACCTGTTCGCCACACCGAACCGGATAACCTGAATAGGTCTTGAGACCATATTTGGCCACGTTGGGATCGCTTTGCTGATAGACTGTGGCCGACAGGTCGCGAATGAGAAGTGGCTCCGTCGACCCGGATCGGATAACATCATAGCAGATGTGGCCGTCCGGCTGGTCCACCGGATTATAATCCGGGGGCGTGTGCCATTGGCCGACCGAGTAGAGCATATTGCCGACCAGACGGTTGTACAAGGCGCAATCGGCGTGCAGAAGCTCTCCGCACAGCGCCGTAATGGCACTGATATTGGCCGAAGGGCTTGATTCGAGATGCAGCAGGGTCTCGTTGATACGCAGGAGACGTTCTTCCGCGCGGTGTCGCTCGGTGACATCGTGAAAACTCCAAACTCGGCCAACGCTCACACCCGCGATCGACTGCGGTTTCGATGAGCGTTCGAATACACGACCATCTTTGAAGCGGAGTACGTCAAAGCTCTCCGTAGTCGGAGAATCGTACAGTTCGCGAACCTTGGCCAGGAACTGTTCCGGCTCGGAAAGCTGACTGAGGACGAAATCCAGCAGTTGATGATCATCGCGTGTAGCCAATAGCGTGTCCGATATCCGCCACATCTTCTGGAAACGCTGGTTGCAGATAACCACCCGGCCACTGCGGTCAACCACCAAAATACCGGTGGCGGTCGATTCCAGGGTGGCCTGAAGGAGCGACAGGGATGATTCCAGATCCGCCCGGATTTTTCGCATATCGGTGATATCGATGCCGGTCGCAACATAGCCGATACATTCGCCGCTCGCTTCTATTCGTGGCGCCGCCCTGAGGAGCAGCCGACGGTACTCCCCGTCGTAACGGCGCAAACGAACCTCTGCCTCCACCGAGAGCGGACGACCCGGATCGGCCGAGAGTCTGGTCTTGAGCAGTTCTCGGTCTTCTTCGTGAATCCCTTCGAGCCATTGCCGGCCCAACTCTTGTTCGGAACGTCGGCCACGGAACTCCAGCCATGTAGTGTTGAAGAACACCGCCTCACCCGCGCTGTCGGTCACCCAGATCAGAGCCGGGGCCGAATCGGCCATCGTGCGGAACCTCGACTCACTTTCACGAACGGCCTCATCCTGGCTCCGTTCGGCGGTCACGTCGCGCCCCATGCAGATTATCTGAGGGGGCATCCCTGCTGTGTCGGGCAAGGACGACAGGTTCCAGCTCACCAATCGCAGTGCACCATCACCTGTCCACAGTCGATGTTCTAGACTGCCAACCGGTTTGCCGCGCAGAGCATGCGTGAATGCCGTGCGGACATCATCCTGGCACGTTTCCGGTACGAAGGCTGTGACGAATTCAGTCCCAATGGCCTCACTCCGCAGACGCCCAGTCAGTCGCTCGGCTGCCTGGTTCCATTCGACCACGCGAAGCTCACTGTCCAGTCCCATAATGATGCTTCCGGCTGTGCTGATTACCAGCCGATACCGCTCCAGACTCAACCGTAACGCCCGCTCCGCCCGTCGCAGTTCGGTCACGTCGGCGCCGATCGCCCACGAATACCAGCCCGGGATAGGGACCCAGGCAGAGACATTTGACCACAAGATAGTCCGAACCGATCCGTCCTTGCACGTGATATGCACTTCCCGGTCGCGGTAGTTGCCGCGGTCTTTCTTCCACAGCTCCCGTACCTCTTGCCGATAAGCCGGGTCGGGGAACAACCGCTCTTGCGGGGCGGGGTCGGCAGTCATTTCGGCGCTCGTATAACCGGTGACTCGTTCGCACTCCTTGTTCCAGACCAGCACTCGTTGTTCAGCGGACATAGCCGCCATCATGACCGGCATATATTCAAGCACCGCCCGCAGACAGCGTTCGCTTTCCTCGATCTGGCGCTCTGCCTGGCGGCGATAGGAGATATCCTGTGCGGCGATGATTCCGGTGAGGCGGCCCCGGTACTGCAGGGCCCGAAGCCGAACTTCCACCTCGATGACAGACCCGTCCTTGCGCAGACACCGGTATTCGTGAGGGGTGCCGTCAGGATTCTGATAGCGGGACATCGCAATCTCACGATCTTCCGGCGCCACGAAATCGGCAAAATGTCTCCCCCGGGCCTCGTCCAGCGTGTATCCGAACATCCGGCATGCCTGCTCGTTGGCTTCCACCACGCGGCCATCTTCGACCAGCACGATCGCTTCAAATGCGGCCGAAGCCAGCGCCTGACATCGCTCCCGGCTGTCGAGCAATTCCTGGCGACGTTTGAGCCGCTCGGTCACGTCGCGCGAAATACCAACCGAGCCGGTGAGTCGACCCTGCGCATCCAGCAACGGCGATATGGTCAACTCGATCGGGACAAGCCGACCGTTTCGATCGCTGACAGTGAACTCCTTCTGGAATGTTCCCCCGTGCGCGAGAGTCTCACGAATCTCTGTCTGAAGCCCTTCATCCTGCCCGGCAAACAGCAGATCGGACACGTATCGGCCGACCGCCTCTTCAGATGTCCAGCCATACATTTCCTCAGCACCCTCGTTCCAAAACGTCACGACGCCGATCTTGTCGACTGCGATGACCGCCTGCGGTATCGCCGATAGCAACGCAGATTGCCGCGAGGCGGCGCGATCGCTTCCGCTATTCCTGGTTAATGAGGTGGCCGATGGTCGGTTGGCAGGATTGGCGGGCAGAATCAGGCTGCCCAAAGTTGCTGCCGCAACGGCAAGCAAGGCCAACAGCATCGCTACCACCGCCTGGATATCATTGTGAGTGACAAAGCTATACAATGCGGCTGCTTGTAAGAGACTGGCGACCAGAAGACCGGCAATCGGGAGCCACCGAAGCGACCGCCAGCCAAAAGCGTGACTTCTTCGGATCAGGATGTAACCGGACGCGGCGGTTAACGCCATGGCCAGCAGATAAACGGCGACCTGGAGGATCGGACTCACGGCCCGGAGTTCCACTTTCGTCAGCTATGTATTGTCGTTTCCGAACTACCGCAATCGTAATTCAGTCAAGCGTATCCTATCCCCGTTCTCGGGGACACGGGGAGCCCGCTCTTTTGTAGGATTATCGGCTGAGAAGTCTATATCTTGACTGTGAGGGACTGGCTAACGCCTATCAGATTGAACCTTTGGAAAAGGCACGGATGGTGTCCACATCTCTCAGAGCCCGTTCGTAGTCGGCAGGTCGACCGATATCCAGCCAGTACCCGCTGAAGGGGAATGTCATGACCGGCAGACCTCGCGCAATCAGATCGATCATAAGCTCGTCGAAACCGTACGGTCGATCTTTTGGGATATATCTGAGTATCTCCCGTGAGAACACGTAGATGCCCATCGAGACCGCGAACTGGAGAGATGGTTTCTCCTGGAAACCGGTCAGGCGACCGGACGGGTCGGTCTGGAGCACGCCGAAGTCGACCTTTTCGGACCGAACGTGGCTGGCTATCGTTGCCAATGGTCGCCTGGCCGCGTGGAATTGGAACAATTCAGCGATGTCCAGGTCGGTCAAAATGTCGCCATTGGCAACGATGAACTGCTCCGGTAAATCGGCTATTCGCGTGAGAGGACCGGCCGTGGACAGCGGCGTATCTTCGATCGCATACCGGATCTCCAGCCCCAGGGAACTCCCGTCACCAAGGACCGCTATGACCAAATGCGCAAGGTGATTGACCGCAACATGCACGCGGGTCACGCCGGCCTTCTTCAGGTGGCGCAGCAGGATCTCAATAACCGGTGTGTCGCCGATCGGCACCAGCGGCTTGGGGATATCGCTCGTGTACGGCTGCAGCCGCGTCCCTTTTCCGCCTGCCAGTATGATCGCTTCCATATCAATCGTTCCGATACAACCGGTTGTCCGGATCCTTGATCATGCCCGTGCGTATGGCGGCCGCTATCTCACGAATGCCGTCGACTACGCGCTGCTTGGGCACAAAACCGAGGGCCTTCTTGATCTTGTCAAAACTCACGCGATAGTCGCGCGGATCTTCGTCGCAACGCACGCTGACGATGCGGCTGCGGGCGTCGTTGCCAAGCTCATCGGCGATCAGCCGCGCGAGCGTGATCTTCTGGTAGTTTTCGCCGGTGTCCCCCACGTTGAACGCCTGATGCGCCACGAGTTTGTCATCCGCTTCCAACGCCGTAAGACAGGCGCACGCCAGGTCGGACGTATGACAATACGGCCGCCAAAACTGTTCGCCGTACACTTCGAGCCTATGCCCCAGTGCCAGGGTGCAGGTGAATTCGTTGACGGTCAGATCGAACCGAGGTCGCGGCGACAGGCCATAGGCGGTGGCGAATCGCAGGCACACCGGCACGAACCGGTCGCGCTTCTGCGCCATAAGATACCGCTCGAATGCCACTTTCAACTCCGCGTAGAGCGAGATCGGTTTCAAGGGTGAGCGCTCATCGACATATTGCGAAGGGTCGGCCATTCGGCCGTAATTGGAGCAGGTCGACGCAAATACAAACCGTCGTACCCCCGCCGCCACCGCTCTTTCGCACAATCTCCTGCCGGCGTCGTCGTTGATAGCGCGCGCCAATTCCGGTTCCCTTCTGCAGGCCGGGTCCCCGACGATAGCGGCCAGGTGCACCACCGCCTCGATATCTTTGAGCGCGCCATCGAGGTCGGCGGGACTGCGTATATCACCGACGATCAACTCGAATCGTTCGTTCGTCGCGTGCGCCAGGAGCGAGGTCCCGCCATAGCGCAGACAATCCAGCACGCGCACGCGGTAGCCGCTTCGCAACAGCAGCGCCACGAGCACCGAGCCGATATACCCGGCGCCGCCGGTGACCAGAACGCAATCAAATCGACTCGCCGATATTGAACTCAGTTTGAACTCCGATGCGCCTACAGTTTGGTCAGTGTCTCGCGCGCGCTTTCCAGGGACGTTCCGTACAGCCCCATGGCGATCGCCTTTTCAAGCTGCTTGCGCGCACCGGCATTCTTCTCGTGGTACATGGCCATGCCGAGGAAGTACTGCGGCAGCGGCTCATCCGGATAGTTGCCGATCGCTTTCAACGCTTCCCCACGGGCCAAGTCGTAGCGTCCGCTTTTGATATACACGTCACACAGGTTCATCTGCGTCCGGAGCGAGCTGCGGTCGTAGAATACGGCTTGCCGGGCCATGTTGCCGGCGCGCTTTGTGTCCACTTTCTCTTCTGCCAGGATACGCGAGAACCGGAGATTGGTCTCCACATCACCGTCATCCCTGGCCAGGATCTCGTCGAACAACTTGAAGGCATCCTCTCTCCTGCCGACTCCGTACAGCGCGGCCGCCTGGATCGCCGATGCTTTGATAATATCCGGGCTCTTGGCGACCGCCTTGTCAGCCCACTCGAGCGCTGCCTGATAGTTACCGTGATCCAATTCATATTCGGCGGTTCGCGCCTCGGCATCCGGGTTGTCGGGATTGAGCCGGTTCATAAGGTCAATCACACCCCGCGCTTGCGTGGTCGCGTCAAGTCTGGTCAGGGCATCCTCCATGCGGTCGAAAGCTGCGAGATTCCCTTTCACGTACGGAATGCTCTCCGCAAACAGCTTCACTCCCGCATCGACCTGCTTCACCCCGACCAGGCACCAGGCCCTGGTCACGGCCAGCTCAGGGAAAGTTCGCGCAAAGAACGGGTACTCATCGAATCGCTTCAGGGCTACATCGAACTGTTTCTGATCTGTGTACATCTTGGCGAATTGCTCGAACGCCGGTCGGTTCTCTGGGGCAACCGCCAGCGCCTGTTTGAAGTCCGCCTCGGCATCGGCGTACAGATGTACCAGCCGGTCGGCGCAGGCGACGCCAAGAGCTGTCAGCCAGGAGGGGTCATTGCCGCGGAACTGCAGGATTGAGTCCCGAAGCGCCTTGTACTCATCCGCCATCCCTGATGCGTACTGCGACTGTGCGAGGCCGACCTTGAACTCCCGCTTATTGCCGCGCCAACCGCTGACGCGCCGCATCTTGTCAATAGCCAGGAGGCGGTCCGGAAGCTGGGCAAACCAGACTGATGTATAGTACATCATGAAGTCCTTGAACTCCTCGCACGGCTGAATCTTGGCGAGATACACGGTGATATCATCGAGGTTCTGCGTCGTCGAATAGGAGTCCCCGATCAGTTGCCGGGTGCGCGCATCGTACAGAAGAGGCGTCAGGTGGAACGGCATGAGCCGGATATACTCGGCGCTGGCCAGGTCCGCATGACGGTTGTCGCCGGCCGCCCAATTCTGATAAATGCTCATGCCCGTGGTCAAAACCCGGCTCGAGTCGATTGGTTTCAGACTGTCGATCAGCCTGGCCGTCTCGCTCAGATAGCCAACGCGCAGATCACGCCGGAAATGATCCATCATCCGGTCGAACGCCTCAGGCGCACCACCTATCGAGCGTCGACTTACCGCCATTGCCGAGTCGGGCCAGCCTCGTTGCTCAAGATAATCTGCTGCCGCCGTAAGAAAGAGCGGGTCAGTTTCAGTAGAGACCAGAGCGGTAGCCGCGAGCGCCTCGGCTGCCTGGAACCGGTTCTCCAGCAAGTACTGACGGGCCTGTAGAAGGTCCGCAGTCGGCTTGGTGAGCCCGACCTTGCCGGCGTTCTGGATCGCCGTATCCGCGGTCTGATAGAGACCGGCACTAAGAGCTATTCGCGCCAGCACGAATTGCGCCTCCACGTTGTTTGGCGACAACAGCGCGTACCGTCGAGCGACATGCGATGCTTCCAGATGGTCCCCCAGCACTTCGTACACCCGCGCTGCACCTGCGAACGCCGGCGCGAAATCGGGCCGGCGCTCGGCTATTATGAGGTAGCTGTGCAGGGCATCGTACACCGCCAGGCGCCGCTCAAGGTTCAGGGCGTGACCAAACGCTCCCATCACCGAAGTCGAATCTGTCCGCGTAACGAGCGCAAATGTGGAATCGGCCCGGGTGAACTGGAGCTTACCAAGTTGCTCAAGGCCAAGTTGATACAGGCGCTCCGCTTCTTCGGCAGGTTTCTTGGCACATCCGGCCACCAGCAACAGTCCGGAAAGTATGGCAGCGATAAAGAATCTCATGTCAGAATCCTCTCAGTTGATGAAGCTCACATTCTCCAACCGGCGCTATCGATATCTTAGGCGACCAAATCCAGCGAGCAGCACAACTCCGGTCGACAGAACGCCCGAATATAGCAAATCCTGTGCTGAACGTGTAAAATGATTTTGGAAACGCGCTCAACAGATTCTATATTAACCATATGGCGATTCTTGAATCTCACGGCTTATACAAATACTACCGCAAGCGGCCGGTCGTCAACGATGTTTCCGTGCGAGTAGAGCCGGGCGAGGTGGTGGGTCTGCTGGGGCCTAACGGTGCCGGCAAAACAACCACCTTCTATATGATTATCGGCTTCATCAGGCCCGATGGCGGCACGGTGTTTCTGGGAGAGCGAGACATCAGCCGGATGCCGATGTACCGTCGTGCGAAACACGGTATCGGATACCTGGCTCAGGAAGCCTCGGTGTTTCGCAAGTTGAGTGTCGAAGACAACATCAGGGCCATTCTTCAGTTTCGGGGTTTGTCGCGCAAGGAACGAAAACAGCGTCTCGAGTCGCTCTTAAACGAACTGGATATCAACCACCTTAGGAAAAACAAGGCGTACACTCTTTCCGGCGGGGAACGACGCCGTGTCGAGATCACCCGTGCCCTGGTCAACGAACCGAAGTTTATCCTGCTCGACGAACCGTTCGCCGGTATCGACCCGATTGCGGTCGAGGATATCCAGAAGATCATCAACCGGCTCGTGGAACGGGGCTTGGGCGTGCTGATTACCGACCACAACGTGCGAGAGACGCTTTCGATATGTCATCGTGCGTATATCATGTGCGACGGCAAAATTCTCAAAGCCGGGACCTCGGAATTTCTGGCCAACGACCCGGAAGCCCGGAAGATCTACCTGGGCGAGAAGTTTCGCCTCAATTGAATGCGGAGCAAATAACAGCGCCTTCGCCAGGCGTGTAGAATAAATGAACGAACTGATAAGCGCCGGTAAATCCGGCAGTCGGTCAACCGATAACTAATAAAAACAGGACAACAACACCACGCGAATGCAGACTGCTTGATTGGCAACGGGTTAGACTATGAAACTGGAACTGAGACCGGGCGTACGACTTATTCAGACACTGGCGCCGCAGCTTATTCAGTCCCTGAAAATGCTGCAGATGCCGGTCCTGCAACTGGAACAGACCCTTCGTCAGGAGCTCTCCACCAATCCGCTTCTTGAAGAGGTGGAGGAACTCGAGGCCGAACCGGAAACCGCGCTGGAGGCACCCGAGTCCGAAATAGCAGCTCCAGAGACCGAGGAACCCGCCAACGAAAAAATCGACTGGGACAATTACCTGTTCGAAGACGACGAAGGGTACCGGGTCAAAGAGCAGCGGGAAGAGGATGAAGAGCATTTCGAGGGGGGAAACAGCCAGCCGGATAGTCTCTATACCCATCTGACCGAGCAGTTGTCGTTTCTCAAGCTCTCTCAGGAAGAGCACCTGATTGGTGAGTACATCATCGGTAATATCAGCCCCGAGGGGTATTTGACGATCAGCGTGCCGGAGATGGCGGTCGAATTGACTGTCGAGCCCTCGCGGATCGAGAATGTCCTCAAACTGATCCAGCGGTTCGACCCGATAGGCGTGGGGGCGCGCGATTTGCGGGAGTCACTGTTGATCCAATTGCGCGACCGCGGCATGGACTCCTCGCTGGCCTATCGCATTGTCGACGAACACCTGAAAGACCTCGAAAAGAAATCGATCCTCCAGATCGCCAAGATGATGGGAGTGCCGTTCGAAAAAGCGCAGAAGGCGATGGAGGTCATCAAGAGCCTCTCCCCCACACCGGCGTACGGACGCTTCGAACCCTCCGCCCAGCCGGTGGTGCCGGACCTGATAATCGATCGACTCGGCGACGAGTACGTCGTATATCACAACGACCGCAACGTGCCGCGCCTCCGTGTGAATGCCGGCTACAAAGAGCTGATCAAACGCGGAAACACGACCGCCAAGGACACCAAGGACTATATCAGGCAGAAACTCGAGCAGGCAAGGTGGCTTCTGAACGCCATCAACCAGCGCCGCTCGACCATGATCCGCGTGATGGAGGCGATTGTCGATGAGCAGCGGGAATTCTTCGACAAAGGCCCGGCCTTCCTGAGACCACTCATCATGGAGGACATCGCGCGCAAAGTGGATATGAACGTGGCCACTATCAGCCGCGTCTCCAACGGCAAATATGTGCAGACGCCGCTCGGCGTGTATGAGATCAAATACTTCTTCAACTCCGGTATCGCCAGCGATGGCGGCGAGGACATCTCCAAACGCGCCGTCAAGCAGCGGATCGAAGAGATCATCAAGGCCGAGGATGCCGAAAACCCACTCTCTGACCAGGATATTTTCAAGCAGTTGAATCAGGAAGGAACCCGGCTCGCCCGCCGCACCGTCACCAAGTACCGCGAAGAGTTGAAAATTAAGCCGGCCCGTTTCCGCAAGCGCGTGGTGTAGACATGACGCCAAATTCGACCGTTTCGCTGCGACCGGCGACAACACCCCTCGCGACTCTTCTCTAACAGTATGGGGGACAGGGAGTTATATCGCACGTCCGACCTGCCTCAAATTTATATGGCATGATTGGGAATCCGTGCGTTCTATTTAGTTGTAAGAAGAAAGGCGGGGCCGAGCTGGTCGGGTACGGGCTGGGCTCGCGCAAGTTAATCGAAGCACATATGTCTATATCACGCGTGAAAGGAGAGATTGACCCATGCAGACAAAAATAACGGCACGGCATTTTGATCTCACTCCTGAGATTCGGGCGAAAGCCGAAGAGGAGATGGACGGACTCACGCGATATTTTGAAAACATCATTGCCGCCGAATTCATTCTCGATGTCGAGCGGCATCGCCGCATGGCGGAACTCAAGGTGAAAGTGTACAAGGAGACGATCACCGGCACCGGCGAAAGTCCGGACATGTACAACTCCATGTCGATTGCGGTTGATAAGGTGAAAGAGGGACTGAAGCGGTACAAGGGACGTCTCAAAGAGCGGAAACCGGAGGAGATCGCCGAGAAGGCGGCCGCCCTCACCCGCCCGCACACCAATCCGGATGAGGTGGATGTGTAACCACCCCCGCCTCAGATGTCAACATTCCAGCGCCCGACGGCCATTCACCGCCGGGCGTTGTATTTCGGGTCGCATCAGTGAGCCCGTTGTGCGGCTAACGCCATCGAATCCAGAGCCGGAAGTTCGCACGGCGTCAACGCCTGGATGAAGCGGCGGTGAATCTCCGCCTTCCAAACGTTCCCGAAATGCAGTTCAGTAAGATATAGGTCCCGGTGTGCACCTACCGCGAGAGAATCATACTCCAGAATCTGATTCAACAGACGGTAGGCGGCTCCCCCTTGCCCTAGTGCCACCTGACAGATCGCTTTACGATATAACAAGTCTACGTATGGTTTTCGGTCGCCACAGGCGATGATCGCACTATTGAATGCGTCAATTGCGCCACCGTAGTCACCCGCCGAAACACGAACTTCGCCTTCGAACAACTGCTCCACAAATCCAACCGGGTAGGTCGCTTCGGGACGTCCCACAACCGGGCGAACATGCTTGAAGGACACATCGAGAACCGCCGCCACAGTATCGGGATACAGATGTGAACTATAGAACATCGGCCGGTACGATTCAAGGAATTGTGGATACTGCAACAAGGCTTTCTCGGCGGGAGCGGATGGCTTCATCCCGGTAGAGAATACGATATAGTCCGGTGCACGCGACAGGACATATTCGGCGTTGAACTTCCGTTCCCGCCAGGTAGATGCAAGTCCCGGGACCGCATTCTCGGGATGGTGGGCCACGGTCGAATCAGCAAGCCCCAGCATATCGATAATGACATGGTCGATGGCCGAAAACCCAAAGGCGCCGATAGTCGATGCCGCAACGGAGAACCGGGTCGAATCACACCGCGCCATGCTGGCATATAGTTGTTTCATATTATAGGTCAGTGCCCGTTCGTTTTCACAGGATGCCTGCACCTCCTTCCACGGCAGGACATATCCGATTGTGCAGAACAGCAAGGTGAGGCTGAGCATCACTGCGTTTCTAATCGCGGGTCGCATTTTATGCAGTAGTATCCGCAACGATATTACCGTCAGTACAGCCAAGGGTGCGAGCAGCGGCAGGAAAAACCGATGAATCTTGAGTGTATCACCGCCAATCAACACAACGTAAGCCGAGTAACCGACCGTCAGCAGCCATATTGACCGCACGTCATTCGAAAGCCGTCGCCACAACACGATTGGAATCAACAACCCGATTCCAAAGAATGCGTAATGGCGGGAAAACTGCACGGCGTCGTCGAACCCATTGGTAAGCTGTACCAGATCAAAAGCCACCTTTGCGTAAAACGGATTCGGAAACATCGAATGGTAGTACGCCACGTGGAAGATCAGTCCGGGAATTGAAAGCACGAACACTACAGCGGCACATCGAAGCATGAAGCGCGGTAAACGTCGGTCGATCACAAGCTCTATCAATGTCAGCAGCGCGATCACGAATGGCGCTTCCGGCCGTGTCCATACGAGAGCCGCCAGCACCGCGATTATCAGATATTGTCGCTGGAGGAAAAGCAGGAGCGAGAGATCGAACAGGAATGCGAATAGTGCCGTCTCCAGCCCTGCCGAAGACCAATAAGCAAGTGCCAGATTCGTCCCGACCAGACATACTGCCAAAAACGCTGACTGAGCATTATCGCGACCAGAAAGGCGCCGCCCGATCCAATATGTCAGGACAATCAGTGCAGCTCCAAAGACGAAGCCGGTTATCCGAGAGGCAAGAATGTAATCGACACCCACATTGTGCCACGCCAACAGATAGGCAAGCCAGGCGAGACTGGTGAACCCCTCGATTCGTTCCCCCACATTGTACACGAAGCCATGGCCGGAGAGGGCATTAGCAACGTATCGGTAATAGATATATGCGTCATCCTGAATAAAGGCCAGCCGCCACGACGTGACCGCGAATGCGGAGAGCGGCAACAGCACCACGACACCCCGCTTCCACGCCGCTTTCATCAGACAACCAACCTCTTTCTATTTGAACCTGTCAGTTTGGGGTCGAGAATTTTATGGATTTTTCAACTGATTTTTGCCAAAACGGCTACTCAAATAGTCCCATTTAGCTCGGGATACTGTTCAACCAGTCGGTGGACAATGGCGCTGTCCAGCCCGCGGCTCAGGCCCTCGCTAAGCGCCAACTGCGCCAGTGATATATCATGGCTCTGAAGGCGTTCCTCTGCGAGTTTGACGATATAACCGACCGGCACAGCCGGGTGCAGAACCAGCTTCTGAAAGTACTCTCGAAACAGCGAATTTCGAGCCGTAGTCTTGTAAAGTTTGGTAAGACCGTCGATAGGTTCTAATGCACTAGAACCTATCTCAAAATTGCTTTAGCAGGATGAGGGTACAGGCGAGTTGTACAAAGCCCAGGAAATTAGCGGTGTAGTATTCCCAACGCACGAGGATACGTCGCTGCCACTGGAGCCACGAA
>JBFMDV010000017.1 GCA_040753875.1 Candidatus Zixiibacteriota bacterium
TTACCCCTGTTCAACCGGAACAAGGGGGGTGTCGCAGAAGCCACAGCGCGCTTGACGCAGTCCGAAGCCGAACTCGCCGCAGCAAGCCAACAACTGGAAGGCGAACTTCGTCAACTACTAGTTGGACACCAAACACAACGCGAGTTGATTGTCATGCTGCGTGATCAGGTCATTCCACCAGCGCAACAAGCCATGGAAGAGATCGACCTCGCTTACCGTCTCGGCTCACAGCCATACATAAACGTTCTTGACGCTCAACGCACCCTCTCTGAATTACAGGGACAACTGATTGACGCACTGGTGGCCGGCGCCAACGCCGCCATTGGCATTGAACAGCTAACCGGGCATCGCTTGAATCCGGTGAGGAGATAGCCATGAAAAAATCTGTACTCATAACCATTGTCGCAGTCGCGGTCCTGGCCATCGCCGGATACTTTGTCTTGCAGGGCGAGCCCCAGACGACCGGAGAAGAACACGAAGAAGGTGAAGTTCACGCAGAAGATGCCGGAGAGCATGCTGAGCATGAGGAAGGCCACGAAGGTATGGAACGGATCACGCTTCACGATGATGCGCCGATCCTTCAGCGGCTCAAACTCGCAAAGGCTGGTCCCGAAACGATTCTTCAGGAGATAGAACTGCCCGGCGAAATCGTCCTGAATGCTGACAAGGTTGCCCATATCGTGCCGCGCTTTGACGGCATTGCGCAAGCGGTCCACAAGGACCTAGGTAACCGCGTCGAGGCCGGCGAAGTGCTGGCGGTCGTACAAAGCAACCAGAGTGTCGCCCCGTACGAAGTGAAGTCCCTTGTGCCCGGCACTGTTATCGAGAAGCATATAACGCTCGGCGAGTTTGTTCGGGACGACGCTGATATCTATGTTGTCGCCGACCTCTCGACCGTGTGGGCGAAAATCAGCATATACGCCAAGTACCTTCCGCTAATTAGGCCCGGGCAGGCAGTGCGTCTAACCGCTACGGGCATTAACGAAGTGGCGGAAGGGAGGATTGACTACGTCAACCCCATCGTCGGCGAACGCACCCGAACCGGAACGGCGCGTGTGGTCCTCTCAAATCGCAACATGGTCTGGCAGCCGGGGTTGTTCGTAACCGCCAGGATCGCTGTCGCCAGCGACCAGGTCGGGTTGGCCGTCCCGGACGCAGCCGTGCAGACCATTAAGGATAAGCCGGTCGTGTTTGTTAAGGAAGGCAATGAATTCGAAGTCCGACCGGTTCAGCTCGGACGCAGTGACGGCACGACGGTCGAGATTCTTGCCGGATTGGAACGGGGCGAAGAGTACGTCGCGGCCGAGAGCTACATCTTCAAGGCGGAATTCGGCAAAGGCGAAGCCGGTGAGGAAGATTAGGAGACCCTATGAAAGAGATAAAGGCGACAATTCAACCACACATGCTTAGCAAAGTGGTCCAGGCACTGCATGAACTACCGCATTTCCCCGGTATGACCGTGTTCAAGTGCCAGGGACACGGACGCGGTCGCGGAAAGGGCGGTTCCTTTGTCCCGACCGAAGACCTCATCGACTATCAGGCGAAGGAGCGCATTGAGATCATTTGCTCGGATCAGGATTCCGACGGCATCCTCAAGGTTATTGCCGCTAACGCGCACACGGGGAATCCTGGAGATGGGATCATCACTGTGAGCGAAGTTGGTTTTGTCATTCGTATTCGGACCGGTGAAACCGGTTCCATGGCCGTATAGGAGGCTACTCTATGCTTGAGAAAATCATTCATTTCTCGATACACAACCGATGGCTGATACTGCTGGCCGCCGTCGGCCTGGCATTTCTCGGACTGTATAATTTCATCCGGTTACCGATCGACGCAGTCCCCGATATCACTAACGTGCAGGTACAGATCAATACGGCCGCGCCGGGAATGTCACCGCTCGAAGTTGAGAAACAGATCACTTTTTCCATAGAGACAGCTATGGGAGGCATTCCCCGGGTCAATTATACTCGTTCTCTCTCTCGATACGGTCTCTCACAGGTGACTGTTGTGTTTGAAGATGGCACTGATATCTACTTCGCCCGGCAATTGGTCAATGAGCGCTTACAGGAAGCAAAGGCCAATCTGCCGGCGACTGCGAGCGAACCTGAAATGGGCCCCATTTCCACCGGACTCGGAGAAATCTATAGCTGGGCCATCGAAGCTGAACCAGGGGCTACTAAACCGGACGGTGAACCGTATACGCCCACCGACCTCCGTGAGATTCAGGATTGGGTCATCAAACCGCAACTGCGGACTGTACCTGGTGTGACCGAAGTCAATACAATTGGCGGGTATGAGAAGCAGTTTCACGTGACGCCGGACCCCGCTCAACTTGTGTCGTATGGACTCAGCTTCCATAACGTGATGGAGGCGTTGGCGAGAAACAACAGCTCGGTGGGAGCCGGATACATTGAGCATAAAGGCGAACAGTACCTGATCCGTGTGCCTGGGCTGGTCAACGATGTCGATGACATTCGCAACATAATCGTGAAAGCCGGCGACGGCACGCCTGTATACATCCGAGATGTGGCTAATGTGGAACTGGGCAAACAACTGAGGACGGGAGCCGCAACTGAAAATGGTGAAGAAGTCGTTCTCGGTTCAGTCTTCATGCTGTTGGGTGAGAACAGCCGGACTGTCTCCAAACGCGTTGATGCGAAGATGAAGGAGGTTAATAAAAGCCTCCCGGACGGCGTCCTTGCCCGTACGGTCCGGGATCGCACGCGACTCGTTGACGCCACGCTTCGAACCGTACGCAACAATCTCCTCGAGGGTGCCATACTGGTAATCGCGGTGCTCTTCGCGATGCTCGGTAATCTCCGTGCCGCCCTGTTGCTCTCCCTTACCATTCCGCTCTCAATGCTTTTCGCAATCACGGGTATGGTGCAAAACAAGATCAGCGGCAATTTGATGAGTCTGGGGGCGATTGACTTCGGCATTATTGTCGATGGCAGCGTCGTACTCGTTGAGAATATCATCCGGCGATTCTCCGAGCGACAGGCACACCTGGGACGCCTGCTTACGAAAGGAGAGCGGCTCGAAGAGGCATTTGAAAGCTCTCGTGAAGTCGCAAAGCCAACCCTCTTCGGCGTGGTCATCATCATGATCGTGTATCTGCCTATCCTGACACTGGGGGGGATCGAGGGAAAAATGTTCGTGCCGATGGCAAAGGCGGTTTTGCTGGTGCTTGCCGGCGCGTTGTTGTTTACGTTTACCTTTGTTCCGGCCGGTATCGCCCTTTTTCTCACTCGTTCGGTCAGCGAGAAAGAAAGTATCGTGATCCGATGGTGCAAAAGCGCGTACACCCCTCTTTTGGATAAGATACTTGAGCATCGCTGGCAGGTGACCGCAATCAGCGCTGCGTTCGTCTTATTCACAGTACTGGTCGCGTCCCGCTTGGGCAGCGAATTCATCCCGCAGCTCGATGAAGGTGATGTACTCATCCAGTCGTTTCGAATCCCGTCTACCGGTTTGACCCAGTCCGTCGAGATGCAAAAAGAGTGGGAAAAGGCAGTACTAACGGTACCCGAGGTCCAACGCGTCTTCGCCCAAATCGGCACGCAAGAGGTCGCCACCGATCCAATGCCGCCGTCGATTGCCGATGGCTTTATCATCATTAAGCCGCGCTCGGAGTGGCCCAACCCGCATATGCCGAAAACCGAATTGGTGAAAAAGCTCCAAGCCGCCACAGACCACCTGCCCGGCAACGCCTACGAGTTCTCACAGCCAATTCAAATGCGCTTTAATGAGCTTATCGCTGGCGTGCGCAGCGATGTCGCAGTCAAGATTTTTGGGGACGATCTGGACGTCATGTTGGAGCAGGGTGATAAGATTGCCGCAGTTCTTCGCGACATACGCGGCTCAGCCGATATCAAGGTCGAGCAGGTCACCGGTCTGCCAATCCTCACCGTGGATTTGGATAGAACCGCTATCGCACGATATGGTCTGAATATCGCGGACGTGCAGGAAGTAGTCGAAGCGGCAGTCGGCGGTATGACCGTTGGGCAGGTTCTTGAAGGCGATCGCCGCTTCGACCTGGTGGTTCGCCTGCCGGAAGAGGTTCGGCGCGATGTCGAGGCGCTGGAGTTTCTGCCAATCCCGCTTCCAGAACGAAGTGATGAGCGCGAGGGGCAAATCGCTTTCGCTTCGTATTCATCGAGAAGCGACACGGATCCGGGATATGTGCCGCTTGGAGCTATAGCGCGGATCGAAATTGCTGAAGGGCCGAACCAGATTAGCCGGGAGAACGGTAAGCGTCGTGTAGTTGTGCAATCCAATGTACGCGGACGCGACATCGGCTCATTTGCCGCCGAGGCACAAAGAAGAATTGAGGCCGGGATAAAACTGCCCGCAGGGTACTGGATGACGTGGGGTGGCCAGTTCGAAAACCTGATGGCGGCCAAGCAGCGGCTGCAGGTGGCAGTGCCTGTGGCCTTGCTTCTCATTTTCCTAATGCTGTTCGCTACTTTTAAGTCGCTCAAGGATTCGGTGTTGGTCTTTACCGGCATTCCCTTGGCCCTTACAGGAGGAGTTCTCACTCTTTGGATGCGTGGGATACCATTGTCAATCTCCGCCGGGGTAGGTTTCATCGGCCTGTCGGGTGTCGCCGTGCTGAACGGGCTGTTGATGGTATCGTTTATCAACAAGCTTCGCGGCGAGGGACTCTCCATCCGCGAAGCGGTAAAGCGTGGCGCTGTCTTGCGACTGCGCCCGTCGCTGGTGATCGGCTTGCTCGCAGCATTGGGATTCGTCCCCATGGCGATTGCGACCGGCTCAGGCGCCGAAGTCCAGCGACCTCTGGCAACGGTCGTGATAGGGGGAATCCTGTCGTCGACGTTTCTCACTTTGCTTGTCCTGCCGGCACTGTATAGGGTTTTTCACAAGTATCAGCCGATTCCGGAAGAGAGGTAATATTTGTCGCCAGAAGTTGGTATGCGCCTGAGTTTGATCAGGCGCATATCGCAAATACCTTGTAATTGATTGAAATACAATAGGTTAATGGCGGGGTTGACGAGACTCGAACTCGCGGCCTCATGCGTGACAGGCATGCGTTCTAACCAACTGAACTACAACCCCGTCGTCACTATCACCATCGGCAACTGGCGTCGCCGACTGATGTCAATTCAATCTGCCAAATCCACTCAATCCGCGCACTTCGCCAGTCAAGCCGCGACAGCAACTCCAACTGGGCGGTACAGGATTCGAACCTGTGACCCTCTGCGTGTAAGGCAGATGCTCTAACCAGCTGAGCTAACCGCCCGGCTTGCAGCGACATTACCGGTCGTCGGTCGGTAAACATCGAGCCCCTACGCAAATCCCCGCAGACAGCACAGCCGACATTGCTCGGGCACCAATCCCACCCCAATCCTTCGACTACGCTCAGGACGACGACAGTGGGGTACCGAACAACACCCGCGAACTCCCCCAGCGGGTTGTCACCGGACCGGCTTTCGGCAGCCCTACAATATATGTGCGCCCCCCAAAACAGCAAGAGGTTTGGTATGTTCCAGGACCCTAAAATCGCCCAAAGCAAGCCAGTTCATGCCGCTGCTAAGGTCCTATGCATCAACAGGGAATGGTGTTAAGCGGGCAGTTGGGAAAGGTTACTCAACCGGTCTGCTCTCGGTCGCGTCCACGCCCGCCTTGGTCCGGTCCTTGGCGATGATCGCCCATGGCACCAGCACGCAGTACCCCACCACCAGGAGAATCGGCGCAAACGTAATGTCGTTCTGGCTCAAGAGCAGGAACCCAAGCGCTATCACCGCCAGCGCAATCCCAAACAGGACGTAGTTCTTCTTCCCGAACGGCCACGGTGAAGGCTCGCTCGGTTGAGCGGGCGCCATTTTTTTCTTTGGTTGTGCCATAGCGATACTCCGCTAAAATAGACTCTCCGGGCTCGATGTCAAGCCTTTAAGTGGGTCACTAATTCCGGTTTCTCGGATCCCCGATTGTACCAGGTCGCCAGCCCGAACGCCCAGATGAACATGATCAATTCGTGAGTTTCCTCGTCGGCGAAACTCGACACGGTCAGCGAGGTCAGCAAAAACAGTATCGATCCAAGCAATGCCGCGAACTGGACACGACGCTGATCAGCGGCAAATTGCTTTTCGCGTATCCCCCGCGCGAATTTCCGCAGCACGAAAAACCAGATTCCGGCGAATGCAGCCAGACAGGGAAGTCCTCCGATCGCCGCCGTGTTAAGGAAATCGTTATGCGCTTGACCGTGGCGCCACCACCAGGGAAGATCAACCCCGGTGTCGCGCTGGACTATCTCGCGGTACGCTTCAATGAATATTCCATTCCCCACCCCAAAGAGCGGATTCTCGGCAACCAGCGTCAATGAATGATTCCAGATGAACGGTCGTGACCCCTGATAATCCTCGGCTTCCTCGGTGGGTGTCGGCAACGAGAATCGTTCTCGCAGTGATGGCACCACGGCCGTCATGAGAGCAAGCAAGATCGCCAAGGCCGCAGCGAAACCACGAATGCGCCCCCCTTTCAGCAGAGCCATCACGAGCAGACTGATTATCAAATAGATCACTGGTCCACGCCTGAAGCTTAGGAGTGTCGAAACCATCGCAAGAATCGAGATCGCGACCAGCCATTTTCTCGAACTATCCCACTTGTGCTCAGGATAGACGGCGTAAGCAAGGAGAAACATGGCGGCCACACTAAAGAATCCCGCAAAGGTGTTTGGACGGGAGAAATTGCCGGAGACCGTATCAATCCGTTTCGGTACGAAATGATTGTTCGCGAAATTCAGCCAATCCCACCCCGTGATATACTGGGAGACGGCATATAGTGAAACTATCGATATCCCAATCGCCAACGCCCAGACCAACCACTCGCGGTTCTTGTGGCTCTGCATCAAAAACACGCCGACCGGGACAGCCGCAAACAACCACTCCTTACGAGTGAAATAGATAGAGGACAGCGGTGCTCGGCTCATGAGCCCTGACAGCAGCAGCCACCCGATATAACAGCCCGCCAGAATATAGAACCACCGGATGGATGTCGAGAACGGGTTATATTTCTGTTGGACAGCGACGATCATAAAAAGAACCAGCGCGATTCCGAGCGCGATCTGTGAAAACGCCCTCGAGAACGCGGAACCGAAAACGAATAGCAGGTAGAAGATCAGAATCGCCGAAGAGAGTCTCCCCGTGTCACCGGTGCCACCGGTCATGCGAACAGGTCACTTTCAATCATCTCGACCAGAATATGCACGAGAAACAAATGCTCTTCCTGGATTCGCTGCGGAGAATCATTCGGAATGAGAATCGACCGGTCGACTATGCCGCGAAGTTTGCCTCCACGCCCTCCAAGAAGTCCGCAGGTGAGCACTCCACGCTGGCGAGCCATGCGGACTCCTTTCACTAAATTGGCAGAGTTGCCGGAAGTGGACATGACCACAAGTAAATCCCCCTTCTGGCCGAGCCCTTCAACCTGCCGGGCGAACACTTCGTCATAGCCGTAATCATTGGCGGCGGCCGTGATGATGCCGCTGTCGGCAGAAAGAGCTATTGCCGGAAGCGACGGCCGGTTCCGTTCTGCCGTCAGTCGCACGATCAGTTCGGTAGCGAAATGGGACGACATCGCCGCGTGGCCGCCATTGCCGGCGAACATGATCTTGTGACCTGAGCCAATCACTCCCGCCATGAGATCGGCTATATCCAATAATTGATTCCCGTACTCCATGAGCGAACGGCGGAGAATGGCGGTTTCATCGGTCAGACGTTTCAGGTGGTCGAGTTTGTCCTGACGGTTCATGCGTTCACCGTTATTTTGGGATGTGCGGAGGCAGCCAGCTCCCGCAGGAAATCCAGGTTGCGCAAATTCTCGAAATGGTTTCCCATCACTACAAACGATGCCCCGGCATCGATCCGCGCCGCGCATTCTTCGGGGGTGGTGAGTCCGCCACCGACAATGACGGGGATATCGACATAGCGCGACACCTCGGTGACCATGGGGAGCGGCACCGGTTGCTCGGCGCCGGAGCCGGCTTCAAGGTACACCAATTTCATACCCATGTACTGCGCCGCCAGCGCATGGGCGCAGCAGATATCATGCTTGGTACGAGGAATCGGGTTGCTTGAAGACATGTATTCCACAGAAGTACATTTGCCGGATTCAATCAACAGATAGCCGGTGGGGATCGGCTCCAGGCCATGCTGCTTCACAAGCGGGGCACCATGCACCTGTTGCTCGATCAAATAACTGGGATTCCGTCCGGATAGCAGCGACGTGAACAGCACGGCATCGGCGCCGGGCACAATCTGCATAACCGATCCGGGCATGATGATTACCGGCACTGAGGGGTGTGCTGTCGCGCGGATGTTTCGGACAGCGTCGCCAAAGTTGCTGTTCATGAGCAACGAGCTCCCCACAAGAATGGCGTCCACACCGCAGTCATGACATGCGTCGGCGAGCGTGCAGTACTCTGTTTCTTTCAGACGGTCCGGATCGAGTAGAAGGAAAAATCCGCCTCCCTGACGGTTCTTCGACGAAATAAGTCGCTCGTAAACCGATGCCATCGTTAGAATCTGGCCTCGAGTAAGGATTTTATAGTCGAAAATAGTTCATCCGGTTTTGTCTCGGACGCTACACCTCCCTGAGCAAACGAGGGTTTGCCTCCTCCTTTGCCGCCGAACTTCGCAAGCAAGCCGCGTGAGATATCTCCGATATCAATCTTATGTTCGCTCACTGCCGCGTTGCTGGCGGCCGCCATGTATGTGAGCTTGCCGTTCATCTGGCCGAGTGCCACCGCCACGACCGGCTTGTTCTTTGCTTTCTGTGTGTCAAGCCACGCTGCCATCGTGTCCTTGTCCGTGTCGCCGAACGAATGAGTCAGAAGAGTCACGGGACCTACCGAAGTCTCCACACCAATGGACTTTGCGCCACCCGCAAACATCTCCGCCTTGACCCGCTTCAGTTCCTTCTGGAGAGCGAGATAGTCTTCGCGCATCTGCTCGATACCGACCTGCGCTTCGGATTCCGGACGGCCGACCGCCTGCGCTGCTTTTCGACGGAACTGCTTGGCGTCGAGCATGTACGCAACCGCCTCGCGACCAGTGATCGCTTCGATACGACGCACGCCCGACGCAATCCCTGTCTCCAACACAATGAAAAACGGCCCGATCTGGCTGGTGTTTTGGACATGCGTGCCGCCGCAAAGCTCTTTCGAGAATCCGGGGACTGAGACTACGCGAACTGTGTCGCCATACTTTTCGCCGAACAGCGCCATCGCGCCGGATTTCTTGGCCTCGTCTACAGGCATGATGTCGGTCTTGACATCAGTTGCCTTCAGAATTTGTTCGTTCACCAATCGTTCGACTTCAGCGATTTCCTCTGGTGTCATCGGCTGATGGTGGGAGAAATCGAACCGCATTCTGTCCGGGCCGACATAGGAGCCGGATTGATGTACGTGTTCACCGAGCACCTTGCGCAGTGCGGCGTGCGCCAGATGGGTGGCGGTGTGGTTCCGCATGATATCCCAGCGGCGCTCGGTGTCGACCGAGGCGGTGACGGGTGAATCGTCGTCCCAGGCAAATGGCGAACCTTTGGTCATCCGGACAAGATGCACGTCAACATCATTGATTCGCATCATCTCGAATACCTCCCCCTCAGCTTTTTCACTCCTGATAATACCCCGGTCGCTGATTTGACCGCCTGCTTCAACGTAGAATGGAGTCTCTTTAAGTAGTATAGCTGCCACTTCTCCACCTTCAGTTACATCCAATCGAATGCGGCGAATGACATTCGTGATATGTTTGAGCCTCGACAGCTCATAGGCGATATTCTTAATGCCTCGCTTATTACTGACCGACAAATTCAATATCTCAGAGGCAATTTTCTTGTCAACGAAGTCAGAGACTCTGAAGTTAGCTGCCGCCCGGCTCTGCTCCTGCTGCCGTCTCATCGCCTCATCGAATCCAGCTTGGTCGACCTTGAGACCACGCTCCGTCGCAAGTATCTCGGTCAGATCGACGGGAAAGCCGTACGTATCATACAGCTTGAACACTGTCTCTCCATCAACAACCGCAGTGCCGGACGCCTTCACTTTTTTCGCTACTTTCTCAAACAGATCAAGTCCCGTCTCCAGTGTCCGCAGAAACGCCTCCTCCTCCGTCTGGATCACCCACATCACGTGCGATTGCTTTTCTTTGATCTCCGGATACGCATCCGCCATCTGCCCCACGACTGCCGGCACCAGCTTGTAGATAAACGGCTCGTGCGCCCCAAGAATCCGTCCATGCCGCGCCGCCCGCCGCAATATCCGGCGCAGCACGTACCCGCGCCCTTCGTTTGAAATGCCCGCCCCATCGGCGATCGCAAACGTCAGCGCCCGGATATGATCCGCAATCACATGATGCGAGGACTTATGTTTGGCGTACGAGGCATGTGTGAGATCGGATATCGCCTTGATGATAGACTGAAACAGGTCAATCTGATAATTGCTGTCCGCTCCCTGCATCACGCAGGCGATCCGCTCCAATCCGGCGCCGGTGTCTACCGAAGGCTTGGGAAGGGGAACAACTTCACCGCCAGGAAGCTGGTCAAACTGCATAAACACGAGGTTCCAGATCTCCACGAATCGGTCGGTCTCACCGTTGATTATGTCACCGGGTCCGTCACCGAACTTCTTCCCCCGATCGAAATGAATCTCCGAACAAGGGCCGCACGGGCCGACATCCCCCATCGACCAGTAATTGTCCTTCTTCCCGAATCTGAGCACGCGCCCCCCCCTGAGTTCTGGAGCTATCCGTTTCCATAGTGCGAATGCTTCGTCATCGGTTTCGTAAACCGTAGCATAGAGGCGGTCTTTGGGAAGTGCCAGCTCCTTGGTCGCCCACTCCCAGGCGAAATGGATCGCCTCTTCTTTGAAATAGTCCCCGAACGAGAAATTTCCCAGCATCTCAAAGAACGTGTGGTGCCGGGCGGTGAACCCAACGTTATCCAGATCATTGTGCTTGCCGCCGGCCCGAATACACTTTTGAGCGCTGGTGGCCCGGTTATAATCGACTTTCCGCTGTCCGGTGAACACATCCTTAAACTGGTTCATGCCGGCGTTCGTGAATAGAATGGTGGGGTCGTTAAAGGGAATCACCGGCGATGACGGCACCAGCTTGTGGAATTGGCGCTGGAAATAGTCGAGAAACGATTGCCGTATGTCTGTGGTCTTAATAGTCTTCTACCTCGTTTTCCTGGTCGTATAACTGTTCAAAAGCGGCCCTGGCCGCCTCATAACTGATCCCCCTTCGACCGAGGTAAGTATACGCCCTGGTTCGGGCGGTTTCAAGTTCTAACTGCCGAAGGGTACGCCACCGTTTGCGAAGTGAGGCCACCGCCAGTGTTACTTCATCGGTTCCGGCCAGAACCATGTCGGCGGTTTCTTCGGCCAACTGGCGATTCACATGTTTCTTTACAAGAGTGGCCACCAGGAATGTCCGCCCGGAGGGGTTCTTCTCAAGCGCCCGACGGGCCAGGTTGTGCGCATAGTGAGAATCATCGAGCAGCCCACGGCTCTCATATCGTTTGATGATCTCTTGTATGCTCTTTCGTGAGAATTGCTTCCGTACCAATTTCAACTTCAACTCGCCGATCGAGTGGTCGCGCATGGCCAGCAAGCGGGCGGTTTCGCGGTCGCATTCGGCCAGTTCCGCCTCGGCCAGAAGCTGTGCCAGTTGCGGCTCGGTGACAACTATCCCCTCTTTCAGCCGATACCGCTGCACCAACTCCTCGCCGACAGCTATGGGCTTCTCCAAGCCGGAGATGGTCAGCCAGTACCGCACGCCGAACTGGCGAATCTGAAGTATGCGAATCGGGTCAGACATCGTACAGATCTTCAGGCGGTTTCACACTCACCCGACGAAGTATAGGCATTTCGCCGCTCACCTGCTATCAAAAATCACAACACCGCCGACCGTCGCTCCGGTTCCGACGCCAGAGTCTTCCGAACTCCGCGACGGCACGGCACAATCTTGCAGCCATCAAACTTCTATCTTGACTTGATTGCGCCGCCCGCCTATTCTGTCACGTCATTGGAGGAAATGTCGGCGCGTCGTCCACCGTGCGCCGTATAAGAACGCAATAAAGCAACAGGCACACACCACAGCGAGCAAAGAATCGACGAGCATACACATGGACTTGGATCTACAGGGAAGTATCGACAAGTTTACGCTGCCGGAAATTTTCCAGCTTATTGCAGCGGGGCGCAAATCCGGAACGCTCGGCATCCAGCGTGATGAATCCATCATCATGGTCTATTTCAAAAACGGCGACATCATCTACGGCTACGGCCCGCGCCAGACCTACCACCTCGGGCAGCTCCTCAAAGAGCGCGGCAAACTGACCGCCGAGCAGCTCGAGGATGCCGTCCACAGCCAGGCGATGACCGAGAACACCAAGCGGCTGGGCGAAATCCTGGTCAACAAGGGGTATATCGACCGAGCCGACCTTCAGCGGGTGGTCGAAGAGCAGGTGGAAAACCTGTTGTATTCGCTCTTATCCTGGCAGAGCGGTTCGTTTAAGTTCTATGAGAACCAATTCCCGACTGAGGAAGAGATTACGGTCGAGATGTCGGTCGAGAACGTGATTCTCGAAGGGCTCCGCCGTTTCGATGAGATGAATATGATCAAGGAAGCTCTGCCGGACTGGGAAGCAGTCTACGCTATCTCATCATCGCAGGGGGGGCGGACCCGCTCGGTGTCGCTCGAGGCGCCGCAGTGGAATGTCATGGCGCTGGTGGATGGTCGCCGCTCGGTCAACGAGATCTGCGCGTGCAGTCCGCTGGGCCGCGATGAGACACTCAAGCGGCTGGCGCAACTTAAGCTGGCCGGTATCATTACGCCGGCGGGCACCAAAGAAAGCACGCAGTCGCCGACGCAGGCAACACCGCATGCGGATATCGAAGCCATGATTTCCAATCTGGCCCGGCTGTTCGAGAACTATCTCAACCAGCGATCCACCAGCAGTGCGACGGTCAACCGTATGACCACACGAACACTTTCCGGAGAGAAGCTTGAATCGCGCTAACACCCTCAAATCGCTCGAGATTGTGCTCGAATCGTTTCTTGAGCGCGCGGTCAATCTGAAAGAAGAACGGCTGCGGGTGCTCGACGGGATCAATCGGCTCGATGATATCGCGCTCGGGTTTCTCGGCGGCAAGGATTTGACCGATGATATCGGCGGCTGGTTTGCCGAGCATACCCAGTGGCTCAACGAAAGCGGGCTGCGGCCAGCTGACAGGAACCGTATAGGTGAGATTCTTGGTTCGATCAAGTCCGAGCTTCACTCGGATCCGGAGGTGAGCCCGGCGCAGAGCAAAATTCGGGGAGAAATCGAGCGCTGGAATGAGACGGTTTCCAAGGGGACGCAAAAGCTGGTGTTGAAACGGGGACCGGAAGCGCCACCAGTCGCGCCGATTCATCCGCCTGATGCCGACTCTATCACGTTGTTTGCCAATACGTTGACTCGGCTGGCGGGTATCTTCTCGGATCATGCTATGCTCCGTCAGCACATCATGTCGATTCTGGATGACATGCTGCGGTCCGCCAAGCTCCAGCAGAACAAAGACGCATTGCTTTTGTCCGCCTTCATGATATATTACCTCAAGCAGAACAACTATAAGGTGGAACCGTACGTAAAGCGGCTCAAAGAGGCCGAGGCCGGGATACGGGGAGAGCGTATCGATGCTTAGTCCTGCTGAAAAGGCGTACTGTTTGGCGCTTAAGGCGCTGAAGGACAAAGAGTACGGCCACGCCGCCGACTGGTTCGAGCGGGCATCGGTCCAGTTTGCCGGGAACCCGGATTTTGTTCTACTTTGGGAAACCACGAGGCTCCTTTTGGCGGTTAAAGAAGAGCTGAAGGCGAACGAACATAGCGATAGAATTGAAATAGAGGAGGTCTATTATGGCCAAGAAGATGAGCTTCGCTGATAAGGCGAAGAAAAGAGCCGATATCCATACCTGTCCTGTCTGCGCCGGGCCGATCCTGTACGTGAAGCACGTCAAGGCGATGAAGGCCGATGGCGGCGCATGGAAGTTTCGTGCGGTCAACACAGGCGTCTGCAAGTGTAACGAAAACGAGATTTACGGCTAAACACGTGTGTTAGGGCACGCCCTGATCGGGGTGTGCCATGAACATAGATTCATTCCGAAAGCCCTCCGCGAGGAGGGCTTTTTTTGTTGGGCGCTCCACCAGTCACGACGAGCACATATACGGCACACGTCCTCCTGTGCCGACAGCCGGCAGACCGGGAGGTCTGCCGTTTATTGGTTTCAGTGTCCGGTCTGGGGCGGCGAGGAACCGCCGGAACGGAAGTTCGATCAGTCATTCCGAGGAATGGCGCGTTGCGCGCCGTGACGAGGAATCTGACACGATCTTTACTGCACAACACGCGGGTTTTGTCCTCGAGTGCCACGGACAGATTGTCTTGTCGCTCCGCCTTCCGACAACTCTCCTCACAATGACTGGCATGCGAAAAGCTCTCTTGTAGGTCAAAACCACAACGCTGCAATTCCGATGGCAGGGGTTTTGACGAATCCGGGAGCATCAGATGGGATGGGTGTCTTGACTTCAGGGCGGCGAATAACGGTACGGGGAAACGGAGTAACTGGGGACCCAGCCGTTGGCTGGGCTACCCCTTATTTTCTTGCAGCGAGGTGGCTTCCCACCGCAAGCGGCGGGGTACCCAAGTTAAGATTCTCTTTGCGGTGGGCGCGATGGAGTTGTACGATAGCAATGCATGAACTTGCAACTACCAACCGAGGTCGCGGTCGGATATCGGAGCGAATCGCAACGCGCACGAATCTTGACAGAAGCGTGGGCGGAGGAGAATCAGTATTGCGTGGCTTGCGATTCCAGTCGTGTTAAGCAAACGCCGCCAAACACTGAGGCAATTGACTTTGTCTGTCCCGACTGCGGGTCTAACTATCAGTTGAAGGCGACGAAGAGCAAGATTCAGAGCAGAATCGCAGACGCCGCTTACGATGCCATGATGCGGGCTATACGACAAGATAGATTCCCGCATCTTCTCGCTCTTCAGTATAACTTGGAGTCGGCGCAAGTTATAAATCTCCTGCTCATTCCCTGTTTTACGCTTTCACCATCGGCAATCAGAGCTCGAAAGCCGCTGAGTTCAACAGCCAGACGGGCCGGTTGGGTCGGCTGTGACATTCTGTTGAACCAGGTTCCGATGAACGGCAGAATTGCTCTCATTTCGAATTCAACAATCATATCTCCGTCAGAAGTACGCGGTCGTTTTCAGGAGGCAAAGAGCCTTGAGACGCTGCCCACACAAAAACGCGGATGGACGTTGGACGTATTGGTCGGACTCCAGCGGATAAACAGACAAGAGTTCACTCTGAACGAGGCATATTCTTTAGAAACAAGCCTTGCACGATTACACCCAGAGAATCGACACATACGGGACAAGATTCGACAACAGCTTCAAGTACTTCGAGACCTTGGTTACCTTAAATTTCTCGGTCAGGGTACCTACAAGTGGACGAAATGAAAATGCTAACTATAGTATGTAGACAGCACTCTTTCGTGGTATTAATTGATCGGCGCTATGCGAAGACGCGAGACGCCGGCGCCGGTCGATTTTACGCCAGAAGTCACGACCAGTTGGTCGTTCCCGGAGCGGGGGAACTGGGCCACCCATAACGCCGACTATCGCGGCAATTTCGCGCCCCAAATCGCACGCAATATAATCGAGATGTACTCCGCCGAGGGGGACAATGTGCTCGACGAGATGGTCGGAGCGGGCACCACGCTTATCGAGGCGAAACTTCTCCACCGCAACGCGCTTGGCGTGGACATCAATCCTAAGGCCGTGTCGCTGGCCAACAAGGCGCTCGAGTTTCCGTACGAGTCATCGACCAAACAGAAGGCGGTGGTCGGGGATGCGCGCAATCTCGAAATGCTCAAAGATGGAAGCGTGGATTTGATACTTACACATCCGCCGTATTTGAATATCGTCAAGTACTCCGACGGGGCGATTGAAGGGGATTTGTCCAACATCGCGAATGTGGATGCGTTCTGCGACCAGATAGAGGCGGTGGCGCGGGAGGCGTTTCGTGTGCTGAAGTGCGACCGGTACTGCGCGATACTCATTGGGGACACGCGGAAGGCGAGGCATTATGTGCCGCTGTCGTACTATGTCATGCAGCGGTTTCTGCGGGCAGGGTTCGCCCTTCGGGAGGAAATTATCAAGGCGCAACACAACTGCGTGTATTCGAAGCGGTGGGAGTCGCGGGCGAAAGCGATGAAGTTTTACCTGATCATGCACGAGCATCTGTTCGTGTTTCGGAAGCCGTCGCCGGGGGAGAGCTTGGCGAAGATCAAGTGGAGTGTGATGAGGTAGGGGGCTGGCGGCTGTCAGGTCACACTTGTCCGCCTTCGGCGGGACAAGCAGGACCTGACAGAACAGAGAAGGTCACACTCGTCCACCTTCGGTGGGACGAGCAGGACCTGACAGAACGTCAGATTCGAGGATGATGCTTAGAGTAGCCGGTGACGAGCCGAGGGGAGATTGCTTCGTCCGGTTCGCCTTCGGCAAGTCCTCCTCGCAATGACAGAAGCCACGGGCGACAAGACCCTGCCCACGTTGGTCCTCCGAGAGGTCCTGACCCGCAGGTAACTCTCGAGTGGAACCGGCTTCTGCTGTCAATCTGCCCGTAAATACATCTAAATGCATCGGCAAGTGTCACGGTGTCAAGTAGTTCCGGACAGCAGAGAACTCCTTCCGGGGAGCTTGAATATCGCCCGAGGGCGACTATATTACCGCCGCTATGAATCCGACAATCGAGGAACCCCCGATGATCGCGAAAGAGCCGTCGCGGCACGAAGTCTGGCGCATGTTCGACCGGGTGGCCAACCGATACGATTTCCTCAATCACTTCTTGTCATTCAATCGTGACAAGGCATGGCGCAGGAAACTGGCCGACTCGTTGCCCGACGGGAATGAGTTGACTGTGCTCGATCTGGCCACCGGCACGGCGGACCAACTGCTTGCCCTGTACGATACGGGTCGGGTGCGAAACGGCGTGGGCGTGGATATGGCCGAACAAATGCTGGCGATCGGGCAAATCAAGATCGACCGGCGGCGGTTGAGCGAATCGCTGAAATTGCTGCGCGCTGACGCCGAGCGGCTGCCGTTTGGCAACGGCTGTTTTGATGTCGTGTCAATCACCTTCGGTATCAGAAACGTGCTCGACGTTTCACTCGCGCTCCGTGAAATGCACCGGGTGTTGCACACCGGAGGACGAGTGTTGATTCTGGAATTCTCGCTGCCGCATAACGTTCTCCTTCGGAAGCTATATCTGTTTTACTTTCGTCGGATTCTCCCCCGTCTGGGCGGATTGATTTCAGGGGATGCCTATGCGTATCACTATCTCAACGAAACCGTGGAAACCTTTCCATACGGCGATTCTTTCCGCTCGTTAATGGGCGGGGCTGGATTCATCAACGTCAAGGAGACACCTTTGACATTCGGCGTGGCGACCCTGTATCAGGGAGACAAGGCGTGACATATATAGCGTCGGACACGGTTGCGCGCACGATTACAGATGCGGCCCGCACGCTGCGTGAGAAGCTGGAGCGGAACACGGAGACGCCGGTGCGTCAAGATGTGCGAATCGAGGCGATCGACCTGCTGGCGTGGCTGGCGGCGCAGATAAACTCCAACAAGTTCTATTGGAAGAGCCGCGAGATCGAGCTCGAGATTGCCGGGATCGGGGTGGCCGGGAGGATCTCGCTCGACGCCGATCGATCGCTCGCCGATGTTGAAGCGCAGTTCGTTTTCCCGCAGGCGCACGGCAGGACCGAGCCACGCTATTTCGGCGGCATGCGGTTCGACTATTCACCTTCGCGCAAGAATCCAGAGTGGGCGCCGTTCGGGAACGCGTTGTTCATTTTGCCGCAGGTGGAACTGGTTCGGAGCGGACGGGATTTTTATTTGGCGTGCAATCTGGTGCGCCAGAGTGAGCGAGAGAATCTCATACGAGCGCTCGGCTCGCTCGCGGAACCTGTGCCCGTAGCAGACACGGACATTCAGATTGGTCACGGACAAGTCCAGACACCGGGTCGGCGGGAGTGGGAGCAGATGCTTTCGCGGGCGCTCGGGCTGATCCGTTCAAAACAGATTCAGAAGATAGTGCTGGCGAGGCAAGTCGCATATGAAGCCAAAGAGCGAATCGAACCGTGGGGCGTTCTGAGCCGACTCAGGAGGCTCAACGGAGCGAGTTTCATGTTCGGCTTTCAGGCGGACGACGGAACCGCTTTTATTGGCGCCAGTCCGGAGAAACTTTATTGCCGAACCGGACCAGAGCTTACTTCGGAGGCGGTCGCCGGGACAGCGCCACGGAGTGGAGACCAGAATGAGGATCGGCGCCTGGGCGAACGGCTGCTGGCGAGTCCAAAAGATATTCACGAGCAGCATCTGGTGCTCGAAAGCCTGAAATCCTCCCTGGAACCATATGCGACCAAACTCCGTACCGAACCGGTTGAGTTGCTCAAGTTGAACGGCCTACAGCACCTGATCTCGAAAATCGAAGTGACGTTACGATCGGGGATTACCGACACGCAGCTTCTGACTGCGGTTCACCCCACACCGGCGGTTGGGGGTGTACCGCGCGAGTTTGCCATGAAGATGATCTCACAACTCGAGCCCTTTGACCGCGGTTGGTATGCCGGTCCAGTGGGGTGGGTGGGTGCTGAGAGCGCCGAGTTTGCGGTCGCGATCCGCTCCATACTGGTTTGCGGTAACCGTTTGACGGCGTATGCCGGGTCCGGCATTGTCGATGGCTCTGATCCGGAAGATGAATGGGCGGAGACCGAGCAGAAATTCGCCTCGTTCGTCAACGCCCTGCTATCACCATGAATGTCAAGACAGCCGACCTCAATACAATCTGGGCGACGCTCCTGATTGAGGAGCTGATCCGCAACGGTGTCACACAGTTCTGTATCGCGCCCGGCTCACGGTCTACGCCGCTGGTGGCAGCCGTGGCGCGGCATGCGCAGGCCAGGACGGTGGTCCATTTCGACGAACGGGGGCTGGCCTTTTACGCGTTGGGGTACGCACGGGCGACCAACAGGCCGGCGGCAGTCATCACGACATCCGGCACCGCGGTTGCGAATCTTCTACCGGCGGTTGTGGAAGCATCGATGGACGCGGTGCCGATGATACTATTGACAGCGGACCGTCCACCCGAACTGCGTGAGACATCCGCCAACCAGACGATCCGGCAGCCGGGAATTTTTTCGCATTACACGCGCTGGGCATTCGATCTCCCCTGTCCGGATGCGGCAATTGACCCGGCGTTGGTCTTGACGACCGTGGATCAGGCCTGCTACCGGGCTCGCCGAACACCGGCCGGGCCGGTACATCTCAACTGCATGTTCCGTGAGCCGTTGATCACGGACACCCAGGCCACGGCGCACCAGATATCGCTGGAACGACCAAGTCTCCAGCGTTGGGGGATGAACAAACTGCCGTTCACAAATTATCGCAGCGCGTCATCGGCGGCACACAACTATGCAGTGACCGAAGCAGCAGAAATCATTGCCGATGCCAAGAGGCCGGCTCTGGTGATCGGCGAATTGCGTACGAACGAAGAGCGTGAAGCGGTCCTGGCGCTGTCCCGTAAGTTGGAGTGGCCAACTTTCGCCGACATAACGTCGGGAATCAAACTGGGGAACCGTGAGGAATATTTCATCGGAGGGTACGACTTCATTCTGAGTGAACCCGCGTTTGCATCGAAATATTGCCCGGACACCTGCCTGTGGATCGGCGGGCGCGTCACTTCGGCCCGGTTGACGAATTGGCTGGTGAAGGCAAACCCTCGCAATCACGTCATGGTCAGCAGCCGCCCGTGGCGGCACGACCAGCATAGCCGCGTCACGTTGCATATCGAGACCGATCTGGCGTTGTTTTGCCGAAGCCTCCCATCGGTAGCAAAATCCGTCAAGGCCATCGATTGGCACATCAACTGGCCGCATATATCACGGTTAGCGAAGGACGTCATAGATAGCTGCTTCGAAAGCGACTTGCTCACGGAAGAGCACGCCACGAGGATCATTTCGCGAATGGTCCCGGTATCCGGGGCATTGTTCCTGGCCTCGAGCCTTCCCGTTCGCTTCATGAACAACTTCTGCGTCCAAGATGGCGCTAGTGTGCCGGTGCAATGCAATCGCGGCGCAAGCGGTATCGATGGTACTATTGCGAGTGCGGCCGGTTATGCGGCGGGACTGGAAAAAGCCGTGACCTTGCTGATCGGGGATCAGGCATTCCTTCACGATCTGAATTCCCTGGCGTTGCTTAGATCGGCACAACACCCGGTCACGATTGTTGTCCTGAACAATGAAGGCGGGAGGATCTTCGAACATCTGCCCATATCTCGACATCAGGACCTTCTCATTTCGTATTTCGTCATGTCGCATGAGCTGGAGTTTGCCAGATCGGCCGAACAGTTCGGACTCAGCTATCACCGCCCGCGGACAGCTGAGGAATTGCAGTCGATCTATTCAAAGCTGGCATCGTCAGGAGACTCAGCAATAATTGAAGTTCACATTCACCGATTGCAAAGACAGAACGTGCAACAGCGGCTGGAGCTTGCAGTGGCGGCAATGGTGAAGAAAGCGTTCCTGTCGTGACCGGCGCGTACGACTGGTCATTCCATATTTCGCCCGATATGGACCGGAAGACAGTGTTATTCTTACATGGCTTCATGGGGTGCCAAGAGGATTGGAAAGACGTCAATGATTCTCTTCGAGATACCTTTCGAGTAATGGCAGTCGACCTGCCAGGGCACGGATTGACACATGCCGTAGGAGCCGACGCTTCGTACGGGATGGCAGAAACTGCGCGTGCTCTGACCGAGCTGCTCGATTCTCAGCAGGTCAACAAGTGTCATCTGGTCGGTTATTCGATGGGAGGGCGGCTGGCGTTGTACCTCGCGGTCACCTACCCAGACAGGTTTGACTACGTGGTTCTGGAATCGGCCTCCCCTGGACTTGAGGCGCAATCGGCGAGGACGGAGAGAGTGAAGCTCGATGATGAGCTGGCGCGAAAGCTGGAGACCGTTCCATTCGACCGGTTTCTTGATGACTGGTACACTCAGCCGCTTTTCGCCACTCTCAAGCGTCATCCGCGGTTTCAGGAACTCTTGAGACGGCGGGCGCAGAACCGACCGGACGAACTCGCCAAATCGCTGCGGCAGATGGGCACCGGCACACAGCCCTCGCTTTGGGAATCGCTGAAGAATTTGCGGCGGTCCGCTCTCTTCCTGGCGGGAAGTGAAGACATCAAATTCAGGGAGATAGCCCTCCAAATGGCCAGCCGGTGTCCGGCAGGCCGAGTTGCGATAATCGAAAACGCCGGACACACTGTTCATTTCGAACAGCCTGAGCTGTATATTCAGACAGTTCGATCATTCTTCAGTGAAAGCAGGTGAAGCATATATGGTGACAATAGCGTGGCGCGAGGCCGGCAAATATACCGATATCAGGTACCACAAAGGCGAGGGAATCGCCAGGATAACGATCAACCGCCCCGAGGTTCGCAATGCGTTCCGGCCACAGACGGTGACAGAGATGTCACACGCCCTGGCTGATGCACGCGAAGATGAATCGATCGGTGTTGTAATTCTCACGGGTGAAGGGGACAAAGCGTTCTGCTCTGGCGGTGACCAGCGGATTCGCGGTGAGGCGGGATACAAAGATGATGAGGGCGTGAATCGCCTGAATGTACTTGATTTCCAGCGCCAGATGCGGACTTGTCCGAAACCGATAATCGCCATGGTGGCCGGGTATGCCATTGGAGGTGGGCATGTGCTGCATCTGTTGTGCGATTTGACGATTGCCGCTGATAACGCCGTGTTCGGGCAGACCGGACCGAAAGTGGGATCATTTGATGGTGGCTACGGCGCATCATACATGGCGCGAATAGTCGGCCAGAAGAAGGCACGCGAAATTTGGTTTCTGTGTCGGCAGTACAGTGCACAGCAAGCGCTTGATATGGGTTTGGTGAACGCCGTCGTGCCGTTGGCCCGGCTTGAGGAGGAAACAGTTCAATGGTGTCGGGAGATCCTGGCCAATTCGCCGCTGGCGATCCGTTGTCTGAAGGCGGCACTTAACGCCGACTGTGACGGACAGGCAGGTTTGCAGGAGCTGGCCGGCAACGCCACGCTTCTCTATTATATGTGCGAAGAAGCCCAGGAGGGGCGGAACGCTTTCAATGAAAAGCGTAAGCCGAATTTCAGCAAGTTCCCGCGCCGCCCGTGAGTGAAACAGGCTTCGCCTGAGCTATCGATGACTCCCAATCTCAAAACATGGTTAGCAGCCGCTCGGCCGAAAACGCTGTGGGCCTCGGTGGCGCCAGTGATCATCGGGACGGCAATGGCCTATTCCGATGGAGGCGGGCACTTGCTGTCAGCGCTGGCAGCGCTGTTCGGCGCCGTGATGATTCAGATCGGGACCAATTTCGCCAATGACTATTCGGATCATGCCATGGGGACCGATACCGGGGAACGGCTCGGCCCGCTTCGTGTCACCGCGGCCGGGCTGGTGACGCCCCAGGCGATGAAGCGGGCAACAATAATCGTATTCGGATTGGCGGTTCTCGCCGGCTGCTATCTTGTGGTACGTGGCGGCTTGCCAATCCTGCTCATCGGCATCTTCTCGATATTGTTCGGAGTTCTTTACACGGCCGGACCATTTCCGCTCGGCTATAACGGTCTAGGGGACATTTTCGTGCTGATCTTCTTCGGCTTTGTCCCGGTGTGGGGGACGCACTATGTGCAAACGCTCGAGCCGGCCGTCACGCCGTTGGTAGCAGGCGTTCCCCCCGGCATGTTCTCGGTAGCGATCCTCACGGTGAACAACTTGCGGGATATCGATGGTGACCGGGCAGCCGGTAAGAGGACGCTGGCGGCGCGGTTCGGGCGAACGTTTGCGCGAACCGAATATGTCGCTTGTCTCATTGTCGCCGCTTCAACTCCTATTCTTCTGGTGCTGGTCGGCACCGCCCCCGTGCCTGCACTGCTTTCGCTCCTGTTTGTTCCGGTATCGATACCGACCGTGCGAGCCGTGTTAACGCGTACCGACGGCCCCTCGCTCAACAACGCCCTTGCAGCAACCGGCAAGTTGCTCTTGGTATATAGTTTGCTCTTTTCGATAGGGTGGCTATTGTGAGAGTCGACGAGTTTCACATATACGAATACCGGCTTCCACTCAAACAGCCGCTCCGGCTCAAAGACAGGTCGGTTACTGAGCGTCGAGGGTTGCTTATTAAGATCACAGGCAGTTCAGGCCACTCCGGATGGGGTGACGTAGCGCCGTTGCCGGGATTCAGCCTGGAGACACTGGCGGAGGCGCGCACACAGCTCCTCGGACTCAGGGAAGCGATCGATTCAACGGTTATTCACGAAGACCTGGCGCTCGTGCGCCGGGAATACCGCGAAAAGATTTCGGCAGAGGAACTGCACCCATCGGTTGGCTTCGGGATCGGCACGGCTGTCCTCAACGTGCTCTCCGCATATCATGGTGTACCGCCGGCCGAAGTAATCGGTCCCACCCATCGCAACCAGATTCCACTCAACGCCCTTCTCGGCGGCAGCGACGACGAGTTAATCGAGGCCGCATACCAGGCCAGAGAAAGAGGTTACCGGGCCATAAAGATCAAAGTGGGAAGGAGTGCCGTAGCAGCAGACATCGCAACCGTTCGGCGTCTGGACGAGGAACTCGGTGGCTCCGTGCCGATACGAGTCGATGCCAACCAGAACTGGGATTATGATCAAGCACTGTTGTTCGCGAAAGCCACGTCCCGGTGCAACATTGAGTACGTGGAGGAGCCCCTCGATGACCCGTACTTGCTGCCGGATCTGCACGATGAGTCGGGACTACCGATTGCACTCGACGAGTCGTTGGTGGATACCGAGCCGGGTGAGTTGCCGGGGTATCTTTCGGCTGTCATTCTCAAACCGACCGTTCTGGGAGGACTCTCCATGGCCGTGCAGATGGCCGAAGCTGCTTCCGCGCTCGGTGTCCGTCCTATTGTCAGTTCCAGCTTCGAAAGCGGCGTCGGTATAATCGCCTTGAGCAACCTTGCGGCGGCTCTTGGTGACGCGGATATTCCGTGTGGGCTCGATACCCTCGGGTGGTTTGAACAGGACGTGCTGACCAATCCCCCAACCGTCATCAATGGTACGTATCAACTCGAACAGCTGGAACGATGCATGAACACGATAGATATGTCACGGCTCACGGAGATTGCAGACGCGTAGTATCAAATGTCCACTGCGCCTCGCAGCCGAGAAGTGGGGTGACCATCCGGCGCTGATAGTTGACGACGATCTGATCAACTGGCGCAGCTATGATATGCTGGTATCTCAAGTGGCAGGTCGGCTGCTATCATTGGGAATCAAGCGCGGCGATCGCGTGGCGATTCTGCTCGAGAACCGCGTCGAGTATCCTCCCCTGTTGATGGCGCTGTTTCGACTGGGTGCGGTGGCCTGTCCGCTGAATATCTATCTTCCCGAATCAGGTGTAGCACTTGCGCTCAGCACAGTTGGCAGCCGGTTCATCATTGCGGACAGCGAGGGCGCGCGGCATCACGGTTATGGCGCGGCGCAAACCATCGCATTGCAGAGGCTGTATGAACTCGATGAGCGAGTCACTGTCCCGGCGACAGAAATCGACCTCGACCAGCCGGCGACAATCATATTTACTTCCGGAAGCTCTGGTCGTCCCAAGGCAGCGCTGCATACGTACGGGAACCACTACTACAGTGCCCTTGGCTCGAATGAGAACATCCCTTTCGGTCCGGGGGACAGCTGGATATTGTCGCTGCCGCTGTATCATGTCGGCGGCCTTGCCATATTGTTCCGGGCACAGGTCGGAGGAGGTGCGGTAATGATCGGTATCCCCGATTCGGCACAAGGTGTCATGATGCGGTCACGCTCGTTTACGCATGTTTCACTGGTCAGTACGCTCCTGTACCGCTGGCTCGGTTCCGGTCAGACGCCAAAACAGATGGCCGCTGGAGTCAAAGCAGTTCTGATGGGTGGCAGCGCCATACCGGACTCACTTCTGCAACAAGCTGACTCGGCGGGACTGCCGATATTCAAAAGCTATGGTTTAACCGAGATGGCCTCGCAGGTAACGACGACCGCAGTGGGAGACCTTCCAGCAAAGATCAAGACTTCGGGCAAACCGCTCCGATATCGACAAGTCTCTATCGCTTCAGATGGCGAGATTCTGGTGAAAGGCGAAACGCTGTTCGCCGGGTATGTGAACGGCGAGTCGATCGAACGACCGGTAGATGATGACGGCTGGTTTCATACGGGGGACTTGGGGCAGATTGATGCTGACGGGTACCTGACTGTCACCGGCCGCAAGGACAACATGTTTATCTCCGGCGGTGAGAATATCCAGCCTGAAGAAATAGAAGCGGCGCTCATGCAGGTGGCGGGTGTGGAGGGTGCGGTCGTGGTGCCGGTGGCCGACGACGAATGGGGGCAGCGGCCGGTGGCGTTTGTGATGAGCAGCGGGGGAATCAAAATGGACATCGACTCACTCGGCGACCGCCTTCAATCGGCGCTTCCCGTGTACAAGATACCGACCGCATTCTTGTTTCATCCGATGGAGGCGCAGCAAGGGCAGTTGAAAGTGAGCCGCGCACGGTTTGCCGAGATGGCGAGAAAAAAACTGGGGGGTAAAGAGTAAATGCTGCGACCACAAGGAGTACCTCGCCTGATTCAGAAGTGTCAAGAAGGTGGCGGGCCACACGGCCGCATGTGTTCGCTATCACTTCTCGTCTTTGTCGCACTAAGCGGTGACGAAGTGCACAATTGACAACAACTGCGGCCGCAAGACCCGCCACAACTGCAAAGGCGATGACTCACGAGGGGCCTCTAATTACGCAATCTTCCCCAGCGCTCCTTTCACCCACTCCGGCAGCGGCTGTTTCTCGAACGTCTTGCGGTCGACCCAGACATGCACAGTCTTTACTGTCCCCGCCATTGCGCCGTCTTCTTTCGTCAACTCGTAGGCGAGAATGAATGACGTGGTGCCGATAGTCTCCGCCCGTAATCTCACTGTCACCTTGTCCCCCACGCGAAGCGGCGCTTTGTAATCCGCCTCGGCGTGGACAATCGGCAACAGGAACAGTCCTTGGTCAAGAATCTTAGCGAACCCAAGCCCTTTGGATTCGATGTATGCCTGGTAGGCATCGTGGGCTAAGAAGAAGAACCGCCCGAAGAAAAGTATCCCGGCGGCATCGGTCTGGTGCAATTGCACGGTGGTATGATGAGTGAACATGTCTCTATCCTGCCTTTTTCTCGTGTCCTGTGGGATGTCGGCTGCGTATATTACGCCACGACACTCTTAACAACTCTGGAATGATAAAGGTAATCTGGGAGTCATCATGAAGCAAAGCCAAATCTGGCGAGCGCTGCTGGTCGGACTGGTCGCAGCGATTGCGATCAACGGACCGGCTCTAGCTCAAAGCGCCAAGGCCAAACAACGTTCGGAGATCGAACCGCAGTATCAGTGGAAAGTAGAGCACATTTACAATTCCGAGGCGAACTGGGAAAAGGATTTCAACGTCATTAAAGACAATATCGGACGGTTCGAGGCATTCAAGGGGCACCTTGGCGAGTCGTCTGAGAATCTCCGCCACTTTCTGGAATTGTCCGACAGCCTCAGTCTCATTTCGGACAATTTGTATGTCTATGCATACCTGAAGCTCGATGAAAACAACAAGGTCAGCAAGTACCAGGAGTTGGGAGACCGCATCACCGGCCTTAATTCGCAGTTCCGCAACGCTGTCGCATTCGCTGATCCGGAGATTCTGGCCATCGACGCATCTCGATTGCAGGAGTTCCTCAGGGCCGATCCACAGCTTGCGGTCTATCGCTTTTATCTGGAGCGGATAGTTCGCAGCAAAGAACACATTCTCTCCGACAAAGAAGAGGCATTGCTGGCGTTGGCCGGGCCGGTGATGGGGGCGCCGGGGCGTATTTTCGCCATGGCCGACGATGCCGACCTCACGTTCGGCAGCATCAAAGACGAGAGCGGCAACGACGTCCAGTTGACCAAGGAACGTTACTCGAAGTTCCTCGAATCGACCGACCGCCGGGTGCGGCGCGACGCGGCCGACATGTTTTACGGCACCTACGAGAAATTCGCCAACACGTTGGCGGGGACACTATCCTCTTCGGTGAAGAAGGATTATTTCCTGATGCAGGCGCGGAAATACAACAGCTGTATCGAGATGTCGCTCGATGCCGACAGCATTCCAACCAGCGTGTTCCGCACCATGATCGATGCCGCCAACGCCAACCTGGCGCCGCTTCACAAATGGGCGGGCCTTAGGAAGCGCATCCTGCAACTCGATACGCTTCATCCATACGACCTTTACGCACCGCTGCTATCGGAAAAGGGGAAGGACTACACGTGGGACGAGGCAAAAAAAATCGTCCTCGATGGTCTCGCACCGCTGGGCAAACAGTACCAGGCGGACTTTGGCACCGGCCTCAACTCAGGGTGGATTGATGTCTACGAAAACGAAGGTAAAGGGTCCGGCGCCTACTGCTGGGGGACCTACAGCTCGCATCCGTACTTGCTCATGAATTACAACGGTTCGCTCGACTGGGTGTTCACGCTGTCACACGAGATGGGGCACGCCATGAACAGCTTCTACTCCAACCGTAACGAGCCATATATCTACCACGATCACTCACTATTCACCGCCGAGGTAGCGTCTACTTGCAACGAAGCGATTCTGATGAAATACCTGCTCAAGAACACCAGCGACAAAAAGGAGAAGATGCGGCTCCTGACCCAGTATATCGAGCAGATTATCGGGACATTCTACACCCAGCTCATGTTTTCCGAGTTCGAACTGGCGATCCACGAGCAGGTGGAAAAGGGAGATGCCCTTTCGGTGGATTTCTTCCGCAAGACCTATCGTGAGATCTACCAGAAATACTGGGGCCCGGAACTGGTGATGGGGCCGTTGAATGATTTGAGAGGTATGGGGATCGGTCATTTCTATCGGCAGTACTACGTATACCAGTACGCCACGAGTTATGCGGCGGCACAGACACTGTCGCAACGGATTCTGGACAAGGAGAAAGGGGCGCTCGAGGCATATCTGACGTTTCTGAAAAAGGGCTCATCAAAGTACCCCGTAGCGCTTCTCAAAGACGCAGGCGTTGATATGACGACGACGGAGCCGGTGAATCGAACGATCAGACTGTTCGCCGGTCTGGTCGACGAAATGGAGAAACTGCTAAACCAGAATTGACATCAGCGCCTGACAGATACTTGTTCACTAAAGGCCGGGGGCAACTCCGGCCTTGTTAGTCATAGTGATATGAGTGATCGCCGAGTCAGTGGTCGTACACGATGTTGGACGGATACTGGCTCGTCCTCACCGGGCATTGCGCCAATGGGCCGCCAAAGAAGAGATTATCGATGAGGGTGGATAAATCGCTTATGTCCACTCCGTTTATTCCATCGACATTGTTCTCCTCCGCACAGGAGGAAAGGGGGGCGCTGAAGAAGATGAAATCAATCATACGACCGAGATCTCCGATGTCCACCAAATCCTGCGGATCGCCGTCAACGTTACCTCGTATCCCAGTACAACACGCGAAATATGGGCCGCAGGTGTCACGGTCCTCGCCGTGTTCGTACCAGATATCCTTCAGCGCCTTTGTATGGCCAACAGAAGGACTGGCAAACCACTTTTCCCAGAATTCGTTTATCGTATTCGGCCGGTATGGATAGGGTGCTTTGTCAAGCAAGGCAGAAACGATCGGCACGATGCCGAGACCAATTGAATCACCGCGTCCGTCAGGGTGCTGGATAGTATCTAATCGCCTCCAGTCTTGCGGTCCGCCAAAGTCTTCCAACCCCGGTGTGTCGTCGTATATGTCCCACAGTATTCCTGCCACTGCACCTATGCAGGAATCGCCCATGGAATTTGCCGATACGTTAGTGTTACGTATGGCCGCAATCTTTGTACCCGCTTTCCCATTTTCCAGATTCATCCAGAGAGTGTCTCTAAATCCGTACCGACTATTATGGTGAACTGGCGTGCCTGTTTCATACGATGCCCAAAAATTCGCAAAAGCCTCGCGTGAAGCCTGCCCCACTGGAATCAAGGATTCCCAGAATGGATTTGCGACGCTGGTTGTATCTATGAAAAATAGCAGTTGAAAATGAAGAAAATGCCCAAACTCGTGGGATATGACTGAGCGGTCGAACGTGTCAGGTGACCATGTGCCAAGTATCGAGTCTGATGGAATGTAAATGGTATCCCCTGGCAGTATGTAATAGGACGTCGTTTTTGTTCTGGAAAGGCATGCCCGAACCTGACTTGGCTGCTGGTCCGGGCGAAGCTGAATCCATTTTCGCCAGTTCTCACGCAATACGTCGGCCACGTAGAAGAAAGCGCTGGCAGTGGAATCAGGCCAGATGCGAGAATGCGTGGGCAGGTTAAACGTGTACCAGCCATCTGGTGCATCCTGAACGTGCGGCCCATCCACGAAAAAAGGGAAGTAGCCGGCGGTATCCTTCCTCACAATCACGGTGTCATTTGCGGTTAGGACACGTACAAAAAAGTCCAGTCGTGTGCCATCATAGTCAAGGTTGTTGACTCCCGAGAAAGTGAACCAGCCGTCCAAATTGGTGTAGGTTTCTTGTAGCATAATCCGAGGCTGATCGGTAGCGACATCGTATAACCATAGCTGAACAAGGAAGCCCGCTGGTCGGATGTATTGCGGCCACTGCCCGCCCAGCTTCATGTATTCCACAACCCCATCAACGAATAGCTGTGGCACCTGCCAGGTGAACGTATCAACAATGGTATTGTCCAACTCGTTCGTTTCTGCAATGCGGTTCCCGTAATCGGTCACAACTTCGATAACATGGTCCCCCTGGCCCGGATACACCGGCACGTCCACGGTGGTATCATAGGCGAATACCCGAAGTGAATCTCTGAAATACTCCGCAATCAATGCGCCGTCTACATACAGCCGCGTGAAGTATCCTATTGCCGTTGCGGTTCCGGAGTTATAGATCGTCCAGCAAACAAACCCAGTATCACTTGCGTACAGAGGTTCGTTGTGCCTCCCCCCACGGTTATTCGCTACTACCAAAGGTGCGCCCCACCAAGCTGGAAATGTTTGAAAGCGCAAGTTGGGAATGAGAGCCGGATTCACATTCACCGTTATCTGATACGAATTGTCATTCTCATTTGATTCCTGTATCTGCTCCAGCGTGTCGTATTTGACTCGTATCGTATGCGACCCCTGCGTAAACGTGAACTCGACTCTACGAAGCCAGTTATCGATCTGCCCCGCCGCCAGAGGCTCAATGGCGTAGTAGTCGATTAGTTGATTGTCAACGTACACGGCAGTGTTGCTTAGCCCCGCATCGGCAATTCCATTGTTGATCATGGCCCAGTTAATGTAGGCCGTTTGTCCCGCGTAGAGAGTTCCGTTATGTGTGGAGTTGTCATCGTGTGACACCACGACCGGAGCATCCCAATCAGACGGAGTGGTAAACGTCAAGTTGGGCATAAGTGGAGTACCTTTGACCGCAACATCGTCGACATAAGCGCCTTCAAGTTCGCACACACTGGTATCACTCTGGAAAAGATACAGGATGAAGCAATAGCGCTCGTTATCTGGGATATCCACATTCAGGTTGAGCCATCCCCCCGAGCTACCGCTTGACATATGATATTGAGTGAAATTGACATTGAACCGCCCCGGACTTGCCGGAGACAGAATTATTTGAGAGGTTACTGTTATGGCAAGACGAAGCAGGTATGCACCGGAGGTCCGTCAACGGGCCGTGCGGATGGTGGAAGAGCATTTGGAGGAGCA
>JBFMDV010000018.1:0-27597 GCA_040753875.1 Candidatus Zixiibacteriota bacterium
GCTGATAAGAAGCACGATTCCTGTTGCCAAGAAGATGAACGGTACGACGAAAGAGAGAAAGAACTCATCAGACATAGAACCACCGTCATTTTCTGTGGGCTTCACATGATTCGCAGTGCAGCCCAACGCCCTGCGCTTCAGCCGCGAAGGCGCGGGCGCGTGGTTCCCTTTCGCGCCGTCCTCGTCCGCGCCTTCGTCGGCTGCAAGCGCTTGTTGGGCCGCGTAGCCGATGTGCCACTTCCCGGCGCGTCTTTCAGCCAGCGCTTGATCGCCTTGATGGCGAACCGGTAATGGCTCGCGGTGTTCGGTCCGATATAGGTCGTCACCGGATGCTCGCCGGTCCACGCGAAGTGGCCCGGCCTGAGAAGCTGCTGGGGTGAGAGGGCCTCGACGATGCGGACAATCCGGCTGTAGCCAGAATCGAACTCGGCCCGGACCGCCACGTGAGACCGCGAACGGTGCTTCTCCCATATCGCTCGGTTGAGTCGCGGCGTCTCACTCCACTTGAACCCTGGCGCGGGCATCTCGGGCGTCGCCCCCCGCAGGCCATCTTCGTACCAACCCAGGAACATGTGCTGCCACTCCGCCAAGTGGGCAACAAGGTCACACAGAGTCCACCCGTCGCCCCATACGCCGGGCTCGTGCCAGCGCGCCTTCGGAATCTCCGCAAGCCGCGCGCACAGCGAATCGTGCGCGGTTCGGATATCGTCCATCAGCGCTTGCTTCGACTCGTATCTCATAGCTGCGATCTGTTGCTCCTAATCGTCGGCCCAACGGTTTGCGTTACCTGCGTGTGGGCGGGCGTGGACTCTGCTTGGGAGCAGGAAAAACTCGAAGCCAGAAAAATGCTTGTAAATCACGCAGACTCCCACACGTCAGGTGCACGCTTTGTTCGGCGGCGTTTTATTGGACGGTCAGGTTTGTAGGAAACGAAGCCCAACCACATGAAGCATAATATCAGCAACGAAATGTGCCACTATTGCTCCTTCCAGTCCATTTGTGTAAAAGAGATAACCGAACGTCAACCCACCTATACTATTGAGAAGCACAACGGTCAATATTACTAATGGAGTTAAAGGTGTAATTGCAGACCATTGTGGTAGGTGGGCTATACCAAATCCAATGGCGATCAGCGCGTTGATTATCCAAAATATTCCTGGAGTTGGCGGCTTTTGTATTTGCCAACTTTTACTCACGATCCACACCAACGACGATAATAGAAATAAACGGAAAACAATCTCTTCAAGAACAGCCGAGTCGAATGCAATCACGACTCTCTTCCACGTTTCAAGACTGGACTCTGCGGTGAATCGTAGCCGTATTTCTGGCACGACAGATAATAAAAGAAAACGTATTACAACTAAAATGACCGTTCCTAATCCAACACCTATCAAAATAGCCCGACCCAATGTTTGAAGTAGTTGCTGTAGATTGCCATGTAAGAGATCGCTACTGAAAACAAGGGTTTTTAGACCGACGCTTCTCGAAAAAAATAATCCCGTTCCTACAATAACCCCTAATACAGAGACAGAAATGATGAAATATCCTGGCTTGAGCGGGCGAGGCAGAGCCAAGAATAAAGCAATACATCCTATCCCCATTAAGATTCCGAATGACGTCCAAGAATATGCTTGATGATTCATAACGACTCATTCCCGTTTTGTTAGGTAAGCCGCCGAACGGCAAAAATAACCTGCTGGAACATGCGGCGCACAGAACGTTGGTATTTAAATAAACGTTCTGCGTAACACCGAATGTTCGGATTAGCACATAGCTGTTCCAGTCAGGTTAATTTTTTTGTTATACCGCTTTTTTATATTACTTTCTCCGCATCACCGGCAAAGACCGAGGACGTCCATAGAACAAGATATATGGACTCCAGATTCGGTTTGCTTTGATCAAATCGTGCGCTGCCCTCTACTATCTGCGTATATCCAAGGATGTCCGCAACGACAATAACCGACCTGCGTTGGATCGGAAAGCGAGGTGGATCAAAGAAAGGACCGACTCTGGATACTGATTTGGTGTTCACCTGTGCTAACAACCCCTAACGTCACACAGCTAAAGTAATTTCTTGTCACATTATGGCTCAACAGCCGAGATTGCTTCAGCGTCACGAAGCGCGGCGCCTCGCAATGACTTTTCAACTACTAACCGAGCATTACGGACTTCGACCAGCCAAACCTCAAAACTTCGCCCACCCGGGCACTCTCGGGAATGGCAACACGTCGCGGATGTTGGAGACGCCCGTCATGTACATTAGCGCTCGTTCGAAACCCAAACCAAAGCCGGAATGTGGAACCGTTCCGTACCTTCGGATATCCAGATACCAGTAATAAGCGTCGAGATTGGTAATGCCGGTCTTCTTCATGCGCTCGGAAAGAACGTCGAGCCGCTCTTCGCGCTGGCTGCCGCCGATGATCTCCCCCACTTTCGGGACCAGGACATCCATGGCGCGGACAGTGGTGCCATCGTCGTTAAGGCGCATGTAGAACGCTTTGATCTTCTCCGGATAGTTGTACACAATCACCGGACGTTTGAACACCTGCTCAGTCAGATACCGCTCGTGCTCAGATTGCATGTCGATCCCCCAGCCGACCGGGAACTCGAACTTCTGACCGGATTTCTCAAGGATCTTGATAGCCTCCGTGTAGGTCAGACGTTCAAACTTGGATTGGACAACTCCTTCAAGCGTTCTCCGCACGTCTTTGTCCACGCGCTGCTCGAAAAAGAGCATGTCTTCGCCGCACTGCTCCAGGGCGAACTTGAACAGGAATTTGACGAAATCCTCCGCCAGATCCATGTTGTCCTCGAGCTCGGCGAACGCCATCTCCGGCTCTATCATCCAAAACTCGGAGGCGTGGCGGCTGGTGTTGGAGTTCTCGGCGCGGAACGTGGGACCGAACGTGTAGATGTCGCCCAGTGATGTGGCGAGGAGTTCCCCTTCCAATTGTCCCGAGACCGTTAGATATGCCTCCGAGCCGAAGAAATCGGCGCTCCAATCGATAGCGCCATCCTTGTGAGGAATTTTGTTGAAGTCAAAGGTGGATACTCGGAACAGATTACCTGCACCTTCGCAGTCGGACGCGGAAATCAGCGGCGTGTGGATATAGTAGAAGCCGCGCTCCTGATAGTACTGATGAATGGCATAGGCAATCTTCGAGCGGACGCGGTTGACAGCGCCGAACAGGTTGCTGCGTGGGCGCAGATGGGCAATCTCGCGAAGGAACTCGACAGTGTGCCCTTTTTTCTGCAATGGGAAAGTTGCATCAGCTTTGCCGATCAAATCCAGCTTCTGGACGGCGATCTCATACTTCTGTCCTTTCCCCTGCGACAGGATCAGTTTCCCTTCCAGGCGAACCGAGGCGCCGGTGAGAATGTCTTTCAGTATCGGAAAGTCGGCGGCGTTTTGAATCACCCCCTGGATGTTCCGCATGCAGGAGCCATCGTTGATCTCAATGAACGTGACTTCCTTGCTTTCGCGGAGCGTGCGCACCCATCCCAGAATAATGACACGGCTGTCGACCGGAATTTTGTCATCGATCAATATAGCGGCAACTTTTGTTCGCGTTTTGTAGTCCATCGCAGGCTCCCAATTGGAGTTTTATTACCGGTCGTGGTGTCCGGGTATCTTCAAAGACGACAAGATAATACGAGAACGGCTACGGGCAAGAGGCAAGTGGACGCCGGGCGTAGCGTGAATCTAACAACATTTTTGAAACTTTGGCTCGGTAAGTCCCATATAACTACCTGAAGCCGCGCTGATTCAGACCAAAGCCAGTCAGCCGAGCTTTAGAATAGTTCCCAACCTATCATTCATGACCGCTTCGCACCAACGGGGCGGTCATATTCTTTTCAGCGACACAAAACCTGCCGGGTCGGCCATTCGCTCAGTTGGACTGAGACTCTTCGACAAACGTCCGCCATCGGTTCAAAAGCTGGGTGGCGGTTTCGCGTGAGTTGGATTCCGCCAGGATATTGAACGAGGCTCTCAGGCGATCGGGAGCGATTAGCACCCAGCCGTCTTCTTCGAATATCCGTACGCCGTCGATCAGCTGCCGCTGCTTGTCGTTCGATTCCGTGATGAGTCGCCGCATGACGGTCCCCTTCTTGGACCATGGACACGGCACCGAGGCGCTCTGGCGGATATAGCGCTCGTGGGTGCGCCGCAGCTCACTGAATCGGCTGCGGGTCTGTGCCACCATCTCGAGAATCTTGACAGCCGCCAACATAGCGTCAGCCCCCATCTGGAATCCCGGGAAGATAAATCCGCCGCGGGTACCGCCGACAAAATCAACCTCACCTCGGGCGTGCACTTCCATCATGGCGCGGTGGTCGTTGGCCACGCGGATCACCTCGGCTCCGTACTGGCGCGCGATCTCTTCGACCCCCATCGAGGCAACCACCGGCACGGCAATTTTCCGCGGCTTGTACATGCGCACGTACAGATCGGTGACGATGAGCAATAGTAGCTGGCTGTCGATCGGTTTGCCGAGATCATCGACAACAGTGAGCTTCTCCGCCGCGGAATTGACTATGAAACCAATGTCCGCCTTGAGGGAGGTGACAATCGCGGACAACTGCACAATCGCCTGGGCCTGTTCGGCCGGCGACGTGGAGAATTTGCGCGGGTTCAGGGTGGCGTTGAGCTCAGTTGCGGAGATCCCCAGAAGAGAAAACAGCATGGGAAAGATCTGGCTGGAAGAGCCGTTGGAGTGGTCGATCACCACTTTGAATCCGGCCTGACGAATCAGTTCGGCGTTGATCCCACTCAGAAATTCCTGGCGGTAATCATCAAGGATGCGCGGCGGCCTATCCAGATGGCCGATCTTGTCCATCGAAGCGCGTTCGTATTCTTCGCCGAAATAGTTGCGCTCGATCTTCTTGAGCCGCGAGGTGGGCATATCCAGGCCGGAGCCGTCGAACAGAATAAAATCGATCTGGCGAAAATCATCCGGATTATGACGGACATAGATACCGGCAGCATATTTCCCTTTGCGGAGTTCGTAACGAACCACCGGAATGGGCATGGTTTCGAGGTCCGAAACGTTGACTCCGGCGGCCAGCAGACCGGAAATCAAACCACGGCGAAGCAGACGCGAGATGTCCGAGGCATCCCGGCTGGAGACCACACTGACGCCGTGACCCAGAAAGGCGCCGAACGCTGTGCCAAGTCGGACTGTCATTTCGGGTGTAATTTCCGTCAAAGCGATGCCGGTCACTTTGGAATCGGTAAACAGCTCGCGGTTCCACTTTTCACCCCAGATGACAGAGGTGGAGACCGTGGCCCCCTCGTCGACGGTTTTGCCGGGCCAGATCTTGCAGTTGGTCTTAACCGTGGCGCCATCGCCGATACTGCAATCATCCGATACAATCACCCGGTCGGAGAGAAGAACATTGTGCCCAATGCGGTTGCGGCTGCATACGATAGCCTCGTTCATGGTGCAGTCATCGCCGATGACGGTATCCGACCAGACGACCGAATTGAAGATCTGGGAACCGCGTCCGACGCGGCTTCGCTGGCCGATGGCACAGTTGTTCAGGCGGGTCCCCGCCTGTATCTGGACATCGTCTCCCAGAATCACCGTGCCGCCGAACTCGACTTCCGGCTCCAGGCGCACGTTTTTCCCCTTAACAACTCGCGGGGGTACTGAACCGGGCGTTTCGCCGTCGATCTGTAGCTTCACACTGCCGGCAAACAGGTCAACATGCACGCGGTGGTATTCATCAACATTGCCGACGTCCCTCCAGTAACCGTCCATGATCCGCCCGTACAGTCGCATCTGCCTGGAGAGCATCATGGGATACAGATTCTGGGAGAAATCGAAATTGGTGTTTCTGGGGATGAGCTCGATAGCGCTCGGCTCCAGGATGTAGATGCCGGTGTTGATGGTGTCCGAGAAGGCTTCGCCCCAGGACGGTTTTTCGAGAAACCGCACGATGCGGCCATCCGCATCGGTAATCACGATCCCATAGGCCAGCGGGTTCTCCATGCGGGTTAGCAGGAGCGTGGCCTCGGCATGTTTCTGACGATGCCAGGTGATGGCGGCGGTCAGATCGAAATCGGTCACCAGGTCACCGGAGATGACGATGACCGGTTCCCTGGCGTCGGGCAGGGCGTATCGCACGGCGCCGGCCGTTCCGAAATCATCCTCCGGCAGGCAGTAGTTCATCCGGACGCCGAACGCGGCGCCGTCCTTGAAATAGTTGCGAATCGACTCCGGCTGAAAATACAGAAGCGATGTGATATCACTGATGCCGTGTCGCGCCAGCAGCTTGACAACATGCTCCATCATCGGCACGTTGCCAATCGGTGCCATCGGCTTGGGAATGTTAACTGTCAGCGGGCGGAGCCTGGTACCAAAGCCGCCCGCCATGATGAGCGCTTTCACCGGTCTTTCCCCTCGTCAATAGTGCAGTGTTTATCGGGCCAGATAGCCATGCTCGACCAGCAGTCGGGCAACATCAAAGAAATCATGGTATTTAGTATAGGGGATTTTTTGTCGAAGGCAATATTGTTCCAGATCCTTCTTTGCCAGTACGTGGTCCGCAGCACGCGCGGCGCAGACATCGGAGTAGCCGTCGCCGACAAACACCGCCCGACACGGCTCGGCGAGTTGCGCCCGGTAGGTATCGATCTGCTCCCCCTTGCACGTGCCGCATCGCCGACAGGTGTGCGGGAGATTGGGAAACTGGACGGTAAGGCCATGGTCGTGCAGCAGCCCGATGTTGCAGCGTACCGGCAAATGGTGCAAAGAGAATTTCTCCAGAATATGCCTGATGTAGAAGTCCAGACCATCGGAGAGCACAATTAACTCGGCATTTTGCTGCCGGCAGGTCAGTTCGAATGCGGCAAATCCCGGGTCGATCTCGAACTGATCGAGAAAACGGATGACCTCGGACGGCGGCGCTTTCACCATGGCCGCCTCCATCCGCAGGCAGTCGCGGCTTGATAGTATGCCGGCTTTCCAATCCGGTATCAATCTGGCATTCTCGCCATTCGAGAAATGCTTGAAGAGAGAGTAGCCGACATCGCGCGTGGCGATGGTGCCGTCGAAATCGCAGAACACGACCGTCCGCACGCTATCTCCTTATCAGCAACTGAATCACGACACTGGCGCCAAGAATGCCGCACAACAGCCAGCAGAGAAGATACATGACCTGTTTATGTGCGGCGCGGAAATGAACGGCCAGAAGGACAATGCGCAACAGCGTATTGATCAGGATCAGGATGATACCCCAGAATGCCAAGCTGTGAGCCCACTCGGGGCGCACCAGAAGCAGAAGACTGGCCAGAAGAAACCAACCGGCAAAGAAATACCAGGAGAGGCGGTCCACGCGAACGAGGAGGGGCGATGTCGAGGTCACCTGAGGTCTCCGATGGCGCCAAACGCCAGCCGCACGGCCGTATACAGAAGCAGTACGAAGAACAATATTTTGACCACTCTGGGTTTCGCCACGGCGCCGAGTGAACCTCCGACCTTGCCGCCGAGGACTGTCCCAAACATGACGGCCGGGGCGACGGAGAGGTCGACCAGGCCGCTCGTAAAATAGATGCTCACTGAGGCGGCGCCGGCGAAGCCAACAATAAACGAGGAAGTTCCACGGGCGATTCCCAGCGGCACACCGAGCACCAGAAACATGAGGGGAATGACGATCACGCCGCCGCCGATCCCGACCAGCCCGGCCAGTATCCCGCCACAAAACGACAGGAAGCCGCAGAGCCGCATGCGTCCGCCGTTATGGTCGATCGATGGCGCAAGCCCGGTCGACTCCTTGCCGCGCAGAAACGTTATGGCGGTATATACCAGTATGGCGGCGAAGATCAGTTTGATATATGTCGAGGCGACTACCGTAAGCAGCATGCTGCCGATGATCGTCCCCACCACCATCGAAATGGTGAGCACAACCACCAGTTCCAGATTCACCATCCCGTTCCGGAGGTATTCGCTCGAGGAGGCGAGTGAATTGATGACGATGGCCGCCACCGACACCGGCACGGCCGCCTTGATGTCCAGCCCCATAACCAGAGTGAGGAACGGCACGATCACGATGCCGCCACCCACACCCAGATATCCGCCCAGAACGCCGGCCAGCAGACCGCAGCCGATGAGTGCGAGAATCGCGGGCATTAAGATTTCCCTCGCACGAGCGAGGCGGCGAAGCGGATATCCGGGCGCTCGCGGACAATGACATCAGTGTACGAACGGGTAAGGCCGAATTTACGCTCGTAAGCCAGTTTGCGAACCCGCATGCGGATATAATCCTGGTGAGTATCCAGTTGGTTGAGTTCGTCGAAACGGGCCAGTGCCGCGATCCGATCGGCAACACGCGAGAGTGCCGGGGAGCTTTTGTCCGATCGTGCGACAGACACGAGTTGTTCTGCGGACAGTACCAGCGGCGTACGGGCAGAGAACTGATCTGTTTCGGCCATCCGCTTGAGGCTGTCCAGCCAGGCGTAGGTGTGCATGAAGGGGGTCGAATCCCCAATAATCAGGTCCTGAAATGCCGATGCGAACCGCTGCAACAGGAGCGAGCTTTCCAGGTTTCGCAGGTACGGCTCATTTTCGGGGAGTGGAATCACATGGTCGGGAACGAGGCCATTGCCGGTATCGCTGAGAGTGGAGTCGAACCGGTTGAGAAACAGGCCACCCTCGAGAAAATATCGCGAAATGGTGAGGCGAGAGCCGCTGCCATCGGGGAACCGAGTGTACCCCTGCACCAGACCTTTGCCGAAGGTCGTGTCGCCCACCAATGAGGCCCGACCCAATTGGCGAAGAGCGCCCGCCACAATCTCCGAGGAGGACGCCGAGCCACGATCCACGAGGACTGTCATAGGCAATCCTTTGAGGTGGTCTGGGCCGGTGGCAAAGTGCTTTTCCTCCTGCCAGCGAGAACGAGCCTCTGTCCCGACAATGAACTGACCTTTGTTGAGGAAGAGATTGGCGGTATGATATGCTTCCCAGAACAGCCCGCCGGGATTGCCGCGCAAATCCAGTATCAGGCCATGAGGAGTCATTCCCGCAATGGCCAGCAGCGAGTCGAGCGCGTGCTCCAGTTCTTTGGCGGCTCCGGCATCGAAATCGGCAAGCCGGACATACATGACCGTGTCCGGCGTAAACCCGGCGTACGGGACATGCTGGAACTGGATGCGCTTTCTGGTCACCTCGATATGCAAGGTATCCAGATGATCGTTTCGCAAGAGGCCGAGTTTCACACGGGAGCCATCGACGCCACGCAAGAGCGACGATGCCTTGTCCTGGTCGATCCCGGCCAGCATGACCGTGTCGGCGCTGAAGATCAGATCGCCGGTGAGCACACCGGCCGCGGCGGCCGGTCCGTTTTCTCGCACCGACATGACGAGCAGTCCGAGATCGTGGCGGATGACCGAGACGCCGATACCGCCGTAGCCGCCCGACATTTCCTCGTCCAGTTGGCGGAGCTGCCGCGGCTCGACATAAAACGAGAATCGGTCCAGCATATCGTACATGCTTTCGCGACCCGCACTGGCGGCTTTCTCCCAATCCACCGGTTCTGGGTAGGCATGGTCAATCTCGGCGGCGACTCGAGGCAGTATGAACGCTTCTTTCAGGTCTCGGTCCGACAGGACGACCAGCGCCATACCGCCTGCAATGAGAATGATCAGACAGGAAAGGACCGCCGAGCGTATGATGTCGGAGCGCGGGTGGACGGTCGGCGGTGTCATGCGATGGCGAGTTTCTTTTTCAGATGCCGTTTGACATCTTCGAAAACGACCTCTATCGGTCGTGCGGCATCGATCACTTTGACGCGGGAGCGTTCGCGGCGGGCGATCTCAAGGAATCCGGCGCGGACGCGTTTGAAAAATGCGCGCGGTTCCGATTCGAGCCGGTCCAGTTCTTTGCCGCGGCGAGCGAACGCGGTGGCCAGGTCGACATCGAACAGCAAAGTAAGATCCGGCCTCACCGGCCCCACGGCCACCGAATGCAGGAATTTCACCATCTTGATGTCCAGCTTGCGGCCATACCCTTGATACGCGGTGGTGCTGTCAAAGTAGCGGTCGCACAGGACGATCTGGTTTCGTTTGAGCAGCGGGGCGATCTGGCGCGCGGTGATATCGGCACGTGCCGCCTCATAGAGCAACAGTTCCGTTACGGGTGTCATCTTCATCTTCTTATCCAGCAGCAGGCGGCGAATCTGCTCGGCAACATCGGTCGTACCGGGCTCGCGCAAAGTTGCGACGTTGTATCCCCATTGGACCAGCCAGCGGTGTGCGAGGGCGACATGAGTAGATTTCCCGCAGCCATCTATCCCCTCGAACGTCACAAACAGGCTTGCCTGTTTCATCTGCTATTCTCTCGGTTCAGCCCTCTTTGACCAAACAAAAACCGGCGATTTGTCATCGCCGGTTAAAGTAGTCAGAACCAGTTGTCAGCCAAACTTATTTTTTCTTTCTGACCACGCGTTTGGCAGTAGCAGTTGGAGCCGGCTTTTTCGCGGCGACCCGCATTTTCTTCTCGGGCTTCGTGGCATGCTTCCAGCCGTATTTGGTGATAAACTCTTCGGTCATGCGGCGCGCTTCTTCATCGGTAAACTGCACCGGCGGTGATTTCTTGAAATACGCCGAGGGTTCGATCATGGCGCCGGATAAGCCGTTGTCCAATGCCAGCTTGCAGCACCGGACGGCATCGATGACCACGCCGGCAGAATTCGGACTGTCCCAGACCTCCATTTTCATTTCGATGTTCAGGGGGACGTTGCCAAACGTGGTACCTTCCATGCGAATGTAGGCCCACTTACGGTCGGACAGCCACTCGACGTAATCCGAGGGGCCGATGTGAACGGTGCCCGGAGGCATTTCGTACGGCAACTGGCTGGTGACGGCATTGGTCTTGGAGATTTTCTTGGACTCCAGGCGTGAACGCTCCAGCATGTTGAGAAAGTCGGTGTTGCCGCCGACATTGAGCTGGCTGGTCCGCTCCAGTTTGACGCCGCGCTCGCAGAAGAGACGGGTCATGACACGGTGAGCGATGGTGGCGCCGACCTGAGACTTGATATCATCACCGATCACCGGCAGCCCTTTCTCCTTGAACCGCTTCTGCCAGTACGGCTCCCGCGCGATGAACACCGGGATACAGTTCACCAAGCCGCAGCCGGCCTCCAGAATTTGCTCCACGTACCACTTGGTGGCTTCCTCGGAACCAACCGGCAGGTAATTCACGACGACATCGGTCTTGGTGTCCTTGAGGAGCTTGACTATATCCACCGTATCGCCGGGGGCTTTTTCAATTATCTGCGAGAGATAATAGCCCAGACCATCGTGCGTCATGCCACGCTGCACCGTGATGCCTGATTTCGGGACCTTGCAAAACTGATAGGTGCAGTTCGGCCAGGTATAGATGGCTTCCGACAGGTCTTTGCCCACTTTGTTTTTGTCGATATCGATGGCAGCCGAGAATTCAACGTCGCGGATGTGATAGCCGCCGAGATTGACATGCATGATGCCCGGGACGAAATCATCGTCCTTGGCCTTCTTATAGAATTCCACGCCCTGCACGAGCGAGGAGGCGCAGTTTCCCACCCCAATGATGGCTACGCGTACTTTACCCATACTCAAGATTCCTTTCCGTGATCTCCCGTCATACTCTCTTGCCCCACAGATATACGATGGTCGCGACAGACCGGTCAAACGAATTTTCTCTTGCGTGGAGAATAATATAGCTATAGTATTTATTCAGTGACCAATTGGTCACTATCGGATACGACCATGATAGATGAAAACCTTGTCGTCCAGTTGGTTCGGCGGAGGATTATTACGGACCGTTTTCGACGGTTGCCACCGGACAAGAAGAACCTGATCTACCAGGCGGCGATCAGACTGTTCGGTACGTATGGCTACGATGGTCTGCCGGTGGAACGGCTTTGTGTGGAGGCGGGGATATCCAAGGGCTCGTTCTTTCAGTATTTCCCATCGAAGAGTCACCTGCTGGAGTTTGCCATTTTGGTATTCGATGATTACCTCGCGCATTGGATCCGGGAAGTAAGGAGCCGTGAAAAAGCGGTGCTGGCGCGGGACCGGCTCATGCATTTATATCACGCGGTGGTGGTGAACGCCAAGCTGTTTCCATCGGAGAAGATCTTCTATCTCTTTGTGACCAACGCCAGCGCGCACGCGGGGGTGCGGATCGAGGGTATCGATCTGGAGAGACACTTTCACGAATACGTGAGGGAGATCATTGACCGCGGAGAGAAAACCGGCGAGATTCGGGGGGATGTCAATGCCGAGCTTTCCGGTTATGTGGTCTCCATATTCTTCGGCGCACTGATCGGGCACGAATTCTCGGACAAAAAAGCAAGGGCGAGGCCATCGGGCGAATATCTGGTATCGTTGTTGTTCGACGGACTGAAGGCGTAGCGGCGATCTGCGATCAGCCTTTCAGTTCTTCCCAGGTCCGATAGGCGCGGCGGAGGTGCGGAATGGTGATGGAGCCGCCCACGACCAGGCCAATCGACATCACCTCATCGAACTCCTTGTCCTTCACGCCAAGTTCGGCTATACGGATCGTGTGGTAGGTGATACAATCATCGCATCGAAGCACCAGTGAGGCCACCAGGCCAAGCATCTCCTTGGTTTTCGCGTCGAGGGCGCCATCGCGGTAGACGGCCGTATCGATGCCGAAGAACCGTTTGATGTTAAGGTCATCGTGTTTGAGGACAATGTCGTTGAGGGATTCGCGCTCATGCTTCCATTGTTGAATGCGGTCAGACATATTGGACTCCTTTTTTGGCGGGGAATATAGATGACAGCGAGGAGACGAAAAAGTACAATTACAGGTCAGCTGATATGTGGGTATCGATTGTATTAGCGAGAAGGGCGAATCAACGGCGGGTTCCCCTCGATCAAGGTCCACCGGCGTGTGCCTGGCGGTCCGAAACAACCCCTGGTAGTGAACAACAGGACTGAATCTTGATACAGATAGTAGTCACAGACTGACTCAGGGGGACTAAACGAAGTCAGAAAGACGAGCGAATCACCGTGGAGCCTGGCAAGATTGATAGAACCACGTGAATCAACCGCCAAGCAGTAGATATTACTTGCGACACTGCGCCGTTGTGGGTTTGTACAAGACGCTTCGCTGTGGAAAAGCAGGAGCACCGTATCTGCATCAGGGTAATACGCCAATATCCTCGTGTTCCATTCGCTTGAAGGATGAGGTGGACCGCACATGTATGCTGAGAACAACACGTGAGAGAGATCGTTGGCAAAGCTGGGGTGCTGTGAACAGAGATGCCATGACCGACTCATGTAGGAGCCGGTCGGTCCAATCCTGCCAACCTCGACGAACTCGCGAAAGCCAGCCATCGCCTCCCAGCAGAGCATGGAATCATGCAGAATGAAGCAGTACCCGCTCAGGCAGAACACGCGATTGTCAGGCATCTTTATGACACCGCGTGGAAATACTTTCGAAGGATTATCTAAGTAGGTCATGATTGTATCATGTCTGGGAGCGTGATCAAAATAAGCGACGACGAGGCGTGCCGAATCGTTTTCACAGATGGTATAGCTGACGGCGTACGAATCACACAATTGCGGCGGTGTCGACGAGCCGAGTGAATCAATCACCAGGTATGGTTTTTGGTATGAGGAGCCAGCACCTGTATAGCGAACAATCAGAAACGAGCCATGCGTGGAATCAGTCGCCGGCTTCAAGCAAACATATCCGTACTGCTCGTTCTCCGGGAAGCGCCAAGTGTCAACGAAGTCGAGGGGATAAGCAGTGACGGTGGCCACAGCGGTCAGAATTGCCGCTTTTATCACATGCACTCCAACTCTCACCTGGCCTTTCCTACCTTAGAAGGACGTGTTTCCCTTGAGCTTGTGCATATTCTCCTGGTAGGTAGTCGATCACCGTCAAAACAACAGCCCCGCCGACAATCCCAGAAAATCCATTTTGGTGCCCACCGGGGTGGTGGATTTGCCCACCTGCTGGCTCACATAGCCACCCCGGCCGGTCAGCCAGACGTTCGGCGAAAGCGGAAGACGCACGCCGAGTCCGGCGTGAATACGGAACCCGCCGAAATCAGCGCTGGGGTAATTGTCGAGCCAACCGATCGCATAGCCGGCGGAGAAGAATACAAACGGTGCTACCGAATGCCCTTTGAAAAAGAAGTCCAGCTCGCACATGAGTGGCACGTAGGTTCCCTCGCTGTTGCGATCGACACCGACAGTCAGTCCGGCGAACAACTCCTGTGGCGTCATTACCCCGCCACCGACAGCGGCAAAACCGCCCAGCCGGTCTTCCGAGCCGACCTGTCCACCCAGTTGAAGCTGATACATTGGTCTGAAGTGGCTTTCTGCCGGGCGAAGCGCCGCAAGTGAATCGAGGATCGTTTTATGGCGCGCCTCGTAGTCCGTGTCGGAGGTTGTGATCGCTGCAATTTTCTTGAACGGGACGTCCATTGTGTTGCCGTCTTGAAGCCTGACAGTGACCTTTTCCCCCTCGACGCGGTTGACAATTGTCCCTTTGATCATGGCGCCATTGTTCAGGAGGATGACGTCATAGTGAGTGGGTGTCGATTTCGTCGTGTCTGGTTGTTCGCTCAATGCCGAAGCAGAAAGGACCATCAATAAGACGAATGCTGTTGTTGCATGCCGCATTTCTCTCTCCCTTTCGCTGTATCTCAACGGCAGAACCAGAAGCGGTTATATCCTGCCGTGGTATTGTGAATGCTATTGAAACACCATCACACCATACGTTGACGGATCATAGTAGATCGGTGCCTGCCAGTTGGCGGCGCTGTGAAGGCGCTGCTGCTTGCGCAGAAAATTCAGACGCCAGCGCGAGCCGGGCGTGGCGGTGGCACCAAGCTGGGCCAGAGGGATTCTGGCTTCCACCCACCACGATCGGTCTCCTCGGTTGGTCTTCACATCATACTGGCCGTTCCAGTTGCGATCCCCGCCGTAGTGGCCGGACGGACTGCGCGAAATCTTCTGATCGAACATCGTTCCGAGAGCGCTGAAGTAAATCTGGTAAACGGTGTCCTTCTGGGGATCGGGCTGGAAAAAATACCCTACGCAATCTTCGGCCGTCACGCCGCCATCGCGCATCGTCACCGCCGCTTTGATGGAGTCCGGCTTGGTTTCGATACATCGCGCCCCCAGATACAGATTCTCCCGATCGCAGGCAAAGAAGCAATAGGTGGATTCGATTTTGACCGGCTCGCCATCGGGACTGAAGAACCCCATGATGGCATCGCGCCAGATCGGTTCGTCGAGTTGGCCGTCAATCACGGGCGGGGTCGACACCAGCGGACAGATTACTTCACGCTCGATCGGCAACGTCCTCGTAATCGACACCGGCTTCCCTTCCTTGTACGGTACGTTGACCGTGACCTTAGGGAGCGGATACAGCTTTTCGGGTGAAGTAACCAGTGCCGTCACCACCTGACTCTCGATCCCATTGAGCGTGACCGGCGTCCAGCTCGGCTCAACCTTCCACCCCTCGGGAATCTCCCAGCGAAGAGTATCGGCTGCCGTTAACCCTGCTTTCAGGTTCCGCACACGCAGAGTGACGCGGGCATTCTCCACCCTCAAATCCCGGCTGACCGGCGCCGAACCTTCAAACACCAGCCCCCCTTGCGATACACTGTCGATTGTGTGCAGCTCAGCGGTCGTGGTGTATTCCCACGGCAGGACGCTGCCGAGCTTTATTGGATTGACATGAATGCCGGCGTCATCGACCGTCACCCATCCGAAATGATAGCCGATGCCGGTGGGGTCATCATCCATCGCGCCGCCGGAGCTGCCGATGCAGGTGTACATGATGCCATCGTAGGTGGCGCTGAAGTACTTGTGGAAATGACCGCAGAAGACGGCATCGACACCGTACTTAACAAACAGATTGTGCAGCGTATCCGGCTTGCCGGTGGCAATGGAGTTGTACCAGAATGGCTTGTGGAACATGACGAACATGTGTTTCGCATTCTGGTTTTTCTGCAGATCGGCGGCCAGCCAATCGAGTTGTTCAACGGGGAGTTGTTCGGATTTCTCCCAACGACTGTTGTCGACACTGACAAAGTGCATATTGCCGATATCCCATGAATGATATGGCTCACCGACGCGACTCCGGTAGGTGGGCAGAGCGGCATCGTATGTGATATCGTGGTTGCCGGGCGTGTAATAGATCGGCATGCTCAGTGATTTGACAACCCCAAAATACTCATCCCACTGCTGATTCAAGAGCATGCTGTCCGGCGTGTACCCCTCGATCATATCGCCGACCGTGAGCACGAAATCCGGTTTCAGACGCTCGATCTCGGCGACTGCCTGCTCATAGATACCGGGCTGGTGGTCGCCGGTCCGGTCGCCGATGACGATGAAATGGGTGGTGGCAAACGAGGGGGCGCACAAGAGGACTGACAGTGCGGTTCCCTTCGTGAAAAGCTGAATAACTCTATGCATTGAAATCTCTCCTTTATCTTCGGTAACACGCCGAACCGGTGTGAGTATTTCGCTTGTTCAAGTAGCGCACTAATCAAGAATCACACCTGTTAGGTGTGGCACCGAATTTCAAGAATCTTCTTTATTTCAAGAATCTCCCTTGACGACTTGGGAGTTCAGTTTCTCTTCCTGTATCGCAGCCGCGACAAGCACCAGCAGCGTCCCAATCAGCAGCACGGCCCAGCCCCATTCCATTTGGACCGAGCGCCAGCCGACTTTGGCCAGTTCTTTGAACAGGTCATTGTCCAAATCAATCTCTTTGTTGGCATCGTGCAAGTTTGACTGCACATCGATGAATGTGTAGAGCAAAACGCCAAATGATATACCACCGGTGAGATATAGCAGGCGATAACTTCGCACGAGAGCGACAGCCGCGGAGACCAGCGCCATGGCAATGAGAATAATGCCGCTCCAGTGGGCCTGCTCGTAGTAGTTGCGGTAGCCGACTATCGGGAAGCTGAGTGACGGCAGAAACACTCCCAAGAGGAGCAGCACGGCGCCGAAGAGGGCGGTTACTTGTTTTCTGGGCATGGGCTGACGCTCACAAAGGAAGCACACCTGATAGGTGTGTTACCGAATCTGAAAACTCCCTCATCCACCGCAACTTATCTCCCCCTTGCCACAACTCGGCCTTACAATATCCTCGCCTTTTGGAGGGCGCGGGCGAATTTGCTCTCCGCCTGCTTCTCGAATGGAATCCCCAGCGATGCGAACAGCTTGCGAAGATGATCCTCCACGGTCTCAATACGGCTGGCATCGCTCAGCTCGACTTCAAGTTCGTAATCGAGCGAGCCATCGCTGTACTCTGTCTTGTCGACCTCAAGCAGATAGTTGTAGTCGCCGATCTTGAAGAGTTTCTTCTGGCGGATATTCTCGAACTGTATGAGTCGCGCCAAACGAATGCCGGGGAATTCCTTCTTGATGAACTCCACGGGCATCACCGGCAACTGGAGAACATCGTGATGCAGATTGAGTACTTCGACCGCCAGTCCGCGGCCGATCTCTGCTTCGATTTCCTGGCGGATGACAGCGAGTCCCGACTGCGTGGGGATACTTTTTACCGTTACCACGCCGCGGTGATTCTCGGCGCGCACGCGAAGCGCCCAGCCGGCCTTGGCGAGTTTGCGGTCCTCGGTGTCGAAAAAGCCGTTGATATGGTGCTCTTCGCTTTCGATCTGCCCGAGAAAGCCGAGCAGTTTGAGGTAATCCATGAACGATTCAAGCTTGAGCTTGATTTCGATCTCCATGCGGGCTGGTGTATCGGACATGGTGGAAATATAGCGTATCGGGGACAAGGGACACAATAATAAAAGGGGCGAGGTTGTCCTGACCCCGCGAAAGACGGAGTGTCACAATGACTTCTTGACCGTTCCGGCAGTTCTTGCGCGACCGAGACAGTTACTGTCCTCACAGTTCAAAGACGCCCATTCGTTGTCGAGGGAGCGTGTGAACTGCCGGTCCCGGAAAGGGTCATCAGAGCCGGTCAGGTCACACGGGCCGTTGTGTTGAATCGGAGTGCGAACTTGAATTATAGAGGCTTTATGCTCGCACGTATCGACAAGTTGCGTTGTCGGCCCGCAAGACCTGACCGAACGGCAACGAGGTCGACGCAACGAACGACTGAGAGATTACTTGCCGGTGCCGTTGCCGTTGGTGTCGATGGAGCCGTCTTTGAGGCGGACGATGCGAGAGGTTTGGCGGGCGATGTTCTGGTCGTGGGTGATGATGATGATCGTTTTGCCGGCGCGCCACAGATCCAGAAACAGCTTGACAATATCGCCGCCGGACTTGCTGTCCAGGTTGCCGGTGGGCTCATCGGCGAGGAGGATATCCGGCTCATTGGCCAGCGCGCGCGCAATTGCGACTCGCTGCATCTCCCCGCCGGACATCTCGGTTGGCTTGTTGTTCAGTTTGTTCCCCAGCCCAACCCGGTCCAGGAGCTCAATAATTCGTTCGCGGCGTTTGCGGCTTCCGACACGCGCGAACAGGAGGGGTAGTTCGATGTTCTCATACGCAGTCGCATACGGCAGGAGATTGAATGCCTGGAAGACAAACCCGATCCGCTTGTTGCGGACATCGGCGAGCTGGTTATTGTTGAGCGTATTGACGAGGCGGCCATCGAGAATGTAGTCGCCGCTCGACGGGATGTCCAGACAGCCCATGATATTCATGAGAGTTGATTTGCCGGAGCCGGAAGGGCCCACAACCGCGATCAGTTCCCCTTTTTCGACATTGAAGTCGATTGATTTAAGAGCCTGGAACGGTACTTTGCCGGTGATATAGGTCTTCTCGACCCGCCGCATTTCGATGAGGTTTGTCATAGTTCGTTTCTCCGGGTTTCCAGGTCGAGAAGAGCCAGGTTGCCGGACCAGGGGTGGTCCAGTCTAATGTGGCGACCGGGCGCGGGTTCGAGATTGCTTCGCTCCGCTCGCAATGACGGCCGCGCCGAGATGAGATTGCTTCGTCGGATGTTCCTATGGAACATCCTCCTCGCAATGACGCGCATGAGTGATTTGTTCATGTTATTCATAGCGCAATGACTCCACGGGACTGACTGACGAGGCCCTCATGGCGGGAAACAGGCCGGAGATCAAGCCCATAATGCCGAGTATGACGACCACGGTAATTCCGATATCCCACGAAATAGTGGGACGCCCCATAAAATCGAGCACATCGGATTTGATCTCCACTTTTTTGAATCCCTCGGTAAGGGCGTAGCTGACGACCATCCCGAGAAGGCCGCCGGTGAAAGTGATAACGAGCGCTTCCAGCAAGAACTGCCACAGGACATGCGCCTTCTTCGCACCCACGGCCATCTTGATGCCGATCTCGCGCGTGCGCTCTTTGATGGAAACATACATGATATTCGCGACACCGACACCGGCAATCAAGAGAGTGAGGCCACCGATGATTCCGAGGAAAATTTTGATTCCAAACAGGATATTGTTGAGCTCGCGCATCCCCTCAACCGTATCCCAGATGCTGAGCGCCGGTTCGTCCCTGGGATCGAATTTGTACTTGGCTGCCAACGCACCATACACCTGCTTTTCGATATCTTTCATCTGGCGCGCGTTGCGCGGCTGGTACACCATGTTATCAAGCCAGGGGTCACCAAAGAGGGCCTCGAACGTTGTGCTGGGCATAGCCAACAGGTCCTGGTCGTTCCCCTCGTACGAGGACATCTGCATCTTGTCGATCATGACTCCGACCACGGTGAACGGCATGGAATTGACGAGGATGGTCTTTCCCACTGCAGCTTCCGACAATCGCACCTTGGCTTCGTCCTTTGGCAGTTCGGATGGCACCAGGGACCCGAACAAGCGCTTGGCCAGTTCGTAGCCAAGAAAGGCGGTGCGGCGTTTGAGGTTCATGTCGGTCTGGTTGATCATGCGCCCGCCGGCCAGCGGGATGAAATTCCGCATCTCCTCGTAGTTGGGATAGACGCCGTTGATATGCTCGCTGACCACTACGTCCTTGTAGCGAAGCTGCACGCCCCAGCGGTGGTATTCGCCGCCGATGTTCTTAAGATCGGGGATGCGGCTCTGCAAGTACGCCACGTCTTCCTTCAGAAATCGTATCGGCCTCCCCTTGCCCATCCCCTTGTATGGTTTCGAGGTCTGACCGCCCCAGAGCACGGCAATCTGCTCCCCCATCCCTCTCTGATTGACCGACAGTTGCTGGTGCAGGCCTTCGCCGAATCCCAGCAGAAGCATAATCGAGATGGTTCCCCAACTCAGCGCCACCAGGGTGAGCGTGATCCGTTTTTTCTGTTTGCGAAAATCACGTGCGAAGACACTGATGATGAGTCCCAGATTCATATCGCCTCAGAACAGCTTGAGCGCCTGAACCGGTTGAAGGTTGGCGGCACGTCTGGCCGGAAATATACCGGCGAAGAAGCCGATGATACCCAAAAGGACGATCGCGAGAACGCCGGCCCACATGTCAATGGATGGTGTGCCGATATAATCCTCGAGCTTCAAGTACGGGATAACCGCCACGATGCCGCTCGCAAAGAAAAATCCGCACACACCGCCAATGGCGGTTATCAGCAAGGTCTCCATAACGAACTGCGCCATAATAGTCATTTTGGTGGCGCCGAGCGCCATTTTCACGCCAATCTCTTTCGTTCGTTCTTCGAGCACCACGTGCATGATATTGGAGACACCGATGCCGCCCGTGATGAGAGTTGCGATACCGATTCCCACGAGGAACATCTGAAACGCGCCGAAAAACGATTTGAGGAAGGCTATCCCCTCGGTAGTATCCCACACCGACAACGCTTCGCGGTCGTCCGGGTCAAAGCGATATTTTGCCCCCATGATACTGAGAATCTCTTTGCGGGCGGTCGGCATGGAGACATTCGGTCTCGCCTGGGCCACGAAGTTGTTTGGCGTGCGGCGGGAATACATGGTGCGGAAGGTCGAGGCCGGGATGAAGGCGCTGTGCGAATCGCGCCCGCCGTAGGAGCTGTTTTGTGTTTTGGGTTCCATGACGCCGATCACCGTAAATGGAGTGCCGTCGAGGAGGAGCGTCCTGCCAACCGCTTCTTCGGCCGGGAAATATTCGCGCGAGTCCCAACCGGCCGAGGTTCCCTCTCCGGAGAAAAGGTCTTTGGCGAGACCATTGCCGATGAATATAACCCGCCGTTTTTCCTGCATGTCCAGGTCGTTGATAAATCGGGAGCCGAAAGTGGGGATCACATTGCGCATGTCGCCAAACTCCGGCCAGATGCCCTTTATCTGTCGGAGGGTCGAGACTTTCTTGTATTGGACGTTGGTGTTCCACTTGGAGAACTCCACCGAGATACTCGCCAGCGTGGTGGCTTTCGATTTGATGAGAGCAACATCTTCTTCCGTGAAATTGATGGGTCTCCCTTTCGGCAATCCCTTGTAATCCTTGGCGGTAATGCCGGGCCAGAAAATGGCAATATTGTCGCCCAGCCCTTTTTGCGATTTGATCTGCTGTTCGCGCAGTCCTTTGCCGAACGCGAACAGGAGCACGATCGAACATGTCCCCCAGAAAATGCCAAACGTCGTCAGCAGAGTCCGAAGTTTCTGCCGTCGAACGTCGGTGAAAAACTGTTTGAACGAAAGAACCGGAATCATACCCGCGTCTCGCCTGTACGCCTATTCCGGTTTGATCTCTTTGGGCGGACGTTCTACCAGCATCTCCCCTTCGTTCAGTCCCTCCGTTATCTCCATATTGATTCCGTCGGAAAGGCCGGTCTTGACCGTCTTGGTGGTCACCACACCGGTGCTGTCCTGCACCTCGCAGGTGGTAATCGTGTCCGATACTTTGAGGAGTCGCTCCGGCGCCATGAGTATGCTGTCTTTTCTATTGATGATGATATTGGCGTTGGCGCTGTATCCCGCTCGGAGCAGCCTGCTGCCGGTCTCCCCGATGGCGATCTCGACCTCGAACAATGTCGATCCCTGGTCCTTGTGCGCTTTGGGAGAGATAAGCGACAGGGTCCCGCGGACGGTGTCATTCGGCATGGCGCCGATCTCGATAACGGCCGGCATCCCCGCATGCAGTTTGCCGACATCGATCTCATCGACATTCCCCTTGAAAATGAGGTCTTCCATGTATGCCAGACTCATCAGTTCGGTACCTGCCTGATACGACGTCAGCGGCACCACCGGGTCCCCCTCCTCAACCGACAGTGACAGCACCATGCCGGAGATGCTGGAACGAATAATGTTGTCCACCTTTCGGTCGGCCACCTCGGTGCGGCCGGATTCGGTGAGGGCCAGTTTTTCCTTGGCCATTTTCAACCGGAGTTCAGCTTCCTCATAGTCAGCCTTCTTGGAATCAAACTCCTGCGATGAAATCAGTTGTTTGTCGCGAAGTGACGTGGTTCGTTCGAACTCGGTCTTGATATTGTCGAATGTCACCTCCGCCAGTTCCACCTGACGTTTCACCTCGGCATACTCAATGGGGGTTGGGTCTGGCGCGATGTCCATAAGCGGATCGCCGGTCTTTACCTGGTCTCCGACCTGCACATAGATTTTGCGGACAATACCGCCGATTTTGGATTTGACGGAGATCTCACGCCGGGGGTCAATCTTTCCGACCGCCAGCGCCTTGTCCACGATTGAGCCTTTCTTGACCGGAACGGTCTTGACAACATCTTCCTTCTTGGCGGAGCCGTTCCTGGCGAAAAACAGCACGATCGCCGCAACCAGAATGAGTGGAATACCAATGAGGAGTGCTTTCTTGAGCATATCGACAGCTCCCAACTGCTGGGGTTAGATTGTCAACGACTGCTTCTATCTGTACGGGCGGAAACCGGCAAGGTTTCCACAAATCGCCGAGCGAACCAGTTATCCGCGCACCAGATCGAACGAAGTTCGGGCCAGCGGCCGCCCGTTCACGATCAGTTCAACCAGGTGTTTGCCGGGGAAATGGCGGCGGGTGGAGCGCTCCGCGAATGAATGCCTCGTGCTCAGCTCAAGCGATCCGCCGGCGGGGAGCCTCTTCTCGGCCCACTTAAAAAGCTTAGGCTGTGTGCGACCATTTGATTTAACATAGTGGATTTTGTAGTCGATTGCCAGTTTCTGCGGCCGGGCAGCTTTGGATACCAGACGACAGGTCAGGATGAACTCAGCACCGATAGTCACTCGCCGCTTCGAAGTGGCGAGCGTCACTTTGCCGAGCTGCACCGAAGGAGTGAAACCGAACAACGGGAACACCCCTGGTACTCCCTTCTTGATCAGTGAACGGCAGGCATGTTTCAGGATCCAGTTGGTGTGCGGGTTCTTGTCTTTCATCCACCGGACGGCGGTCTTGAGCAGGATGTCGGGGTAGTCCTTGGAGATGTCGTTGAGGTTATTCGCGACCGCTTTACGGACATATAATGAAGGGTCCGCTTTGAGATGCTCTAATATCTTCAGAACGGGTTTTGGGTCCTTGCGGAACGCCTCGATATGCATGGTCCAGACCCCTCGCGGACGGCTTCCTTCAGCCGCGAGACGTCGAACATGCTCGTTCGGGTCGGAGGTCCATTGTTCGAGTACCGCGACCATCTTGTCAGGATACCTAACAATGTACGGCCGGATCGCAAATTCGCCGGTGCCGTGTTTGGTGAGCTCCTGCATCGCAGCGACTGAATCCTCAAAATGCTCCAGCCCGAACTGTTCGACATAAGAGGTGAAGATCCAGTTTTCGAATATGGGAAGCCCCGGTGCGGCGGCAATGAGGATATCGACTGCCTTGCGGTAGTCGCTGGGCAGAAACTCCTGCAACAGTGCGGCCAAGAGCTTGATCCGCTCTTTGAGCTCGCGGGTATCGAACCGCTCCCGCACTGCGGCAGCGATGTACCCCTCGGTATTGAAACGCGGATACACGCTGGCCAATGCTTCCGCCATAGCTCGCACTCTGTCAAGATCCAGGTGATCCTTCCAGAGTTTTGTCTTCCCCCTGCTGGTCGCTCTAGGACTCACGGAAAACTCAGCTCGTTGCAGACCCAGCCATCACTACGAATTTCTCTACTTGCGCCAGCGACCGGTCGACGGCGTTTAGCCAAAACTCTTCTTTGGTCAGATCGACACCGAGATGTTTCTTCGCCGCTTCTTCGGTGGTCATACGGCCGGTATCCTGAAGCAAGGCGAGGTAGTTTCTGGCAAACGAGCCCCCTTCTTGTTTTGCTCGCGCATATACACCACCGGCAAACAGAAAGCCGAATGCGTAGGGGAAATTATAGAACGGCGTATCGGTGATAAAGAAATGCAGCTTGGAACACCAGAAATACGGGTGGTAGCCTGATTCGTCCAGCAGCCCATTAAACGACTTTCGCTGCGCCTCGACCATCAACTCGCAAAGCCGGTCTTTACCGACTACACCGCTAGCACGTTCGGTATAAAATGATCTGTCGAACAGGTATCGGCACTGGATATCCGTGAAAAACACATACGCCTGTTGCAGTATCTGGTCGAGAAGCATGAGCTTCTCCTGTGGGTTGTCGGCCTGCGCGAGTGCGGCGTCGTTGACCAACATCTCGCTGAAGATCGACGCGGTCTCCGCCAGCCCCATGGGGTACATAGTGGTCAGGAATGGCTGGTCTTTCAAAGTGTAGCCGTGATAGGCATGACCGAGTTCGTGCGCCAGCGTGGAGAGATTGTCGTACGTGCCGGCATAGGTCATGAAGATGCGGCTCTGCTTGAATGTGGGCAGATGAATGCAGAAGGCGCCCCCGGCTTTGCCGGCACGGTCCTCCGCCTCGATCCAACGTTTGTCCAGCGCCATGCGATAGAAATCCGCCATGTGTGGCGAGAAGGTGCGGACATTATCGACAATGAACTGCCCGGCCTCGTCGTATGAATAGATCCGGTCGGCCTGGCCGCACGGCACAAACTCGTCGTACCAGCGGAACTTGTCGATGCCGAGCAGCATCTTCTTGGCATCTATATACGGCGCCAGGCGCCTTGTCTCGCGCCCTACCACGTGCCACATGGCATCGAGGGAGGCCTCGCTCAGACGGTTCATCTTGAGCGGCTCTTTCAGAAACGAGTTCCAACCCCGCTTCTTATAGAGTGACAACCGGAAGCCGCCCTGCGCGTTGAGCGCCATCGCCGCTAGATCGGCGCGGGATTTCCAAGCGTCGGTCATCTTCTCAAATGCCCTCTGGCGGACGGAACGGTCAGTGTGGTTCATCAGGATCGCAAGTTGTCCAAGCGACATAGTCTTGGTCTGACCATCTACCTCCATCTCGACCCGCAAATCTCCGGCCATCTTGTCATAGAGCCGGTTCCAGGCGTGGTAGCCATTCACACCCAGTTCGAGCGCGAGCGATTCGAGTTCGAGTGGCATCCGGTCGCGGGCGTTGGTGCGAAGCTCGTTCAGATAGAACTGAACGGGCGCAAGTTCCGGGTTGCCGACAAGCTGCTGCCAAGCGCTGTCACTTTGTTTGGCGGCGAGCGCTTCGAGACCGGTTTTCAGCTTCTCCCATTCAGAGACCAGCAGGTCCCCCTCGCCGACGATAGCGTGCCCCTCGTGGTCGGAGACATCGGCCGCGATCAGACAGCCGCCGAAACCACGGATCACTTCGATCTGCTCGCCGAGGGATTGAAACAGAAGAATGAATCTCGTCCAGGCAGCATGGTTGCCTGTATCCAGAGTAGCCGGAAGTACGCTAAGCTGGCGGGAAGCCTCGGCCAGACCATCTTTGGTTTTCTGGCGAAAGACGCGGAATTCCAGTGATTTACTTCCTCCGGGAAAGAGCGAGTCGAGGTCCCATCTGGGGGCGGCGGGGATCTTGGTGGCGGTGGTCATTATGGTCAGCTCCTGACGAATGTGTCGTGGGTGTATCCGAGGAGGAAGATACGAAAAGACTCATGTAGGTCAAGAGCAGCTGCTCACCACTAACCCGCCCCAAGGGGCGGGGCACCCCACCGTTTGGGGGCTGTTGAAAAAGTGGCGGGTCACACGGCCGCGCTTCAACGCCAGCATACACCGTCATCGTCGCACTGAGCGAAGTCGAAGTGCGGCGATGATATAACGTGCGGCCGCAAGACCCGCCACAACGAACGATTGCTGCTGACTTCGGAACAGCATAGTTTTTCAACAAGCCGCTTGCGGTGGGATCAGAGCGCTGCACCGCCGATGCCAGTCGCTATAACAACAGTTGATGCTCGCGGCGAGCAGGTGTAGTTTATTGACGAAGCAGAGCTATGCGTCGCCCTAAGCGGAGTCGAAGGGCGAACGGAGGTACGATACAATGCCTCACCGAGACGACGAACAAGACCCAGTCGATTATGTTTGGTGTACAGACCATTAGGTGGTGTCGGGCGTCCCCGCCCGACACCTGTAAATCAAGAATCTCAGTTTTTGCTGAATAGGAGGTTATATGCGAACGATGGTCACGATCAATGACATCGCGAGCCTTGATGAGTTCAGGGACATGATGTTGCCGGTCGCACAGGCCAATTACGAGTATACCGCCAGTCTCCCGCCTCCCGCGCCGGGCAAGCATCGGATAAACGTAGCTCCGGAGTTGATGATGTTACTGTCGGCAGACGAGTTCATGCGAAAGCTGCCCAAAGAGTATGTGGTTCGAACCCGCAAGCCGAATGAACTGCTGTATAGCGGCAAAAACGTAGCAATCGGAAAAACTATCCCCCGAGCTGTCGTAATTGAGACGCTTTACAAGATGAAGACCATTATAATGGGCGACGAGTAGAAAAAGGCGTCCATCTTGTGCTAATCTTGACCGGTATAGAGTCACACCGGCAACAGGAATTGTCTTAGAATCCAAGCCGATCTGTGTGTTGGGGCACCGCAGACCGGTTATTTTTCTGCATTTTCGGGTTTTGGGGACTATTATCTATTTGTGTGGAATGAGACAAAAATCACTTGCGGGGGGGGGGCGAATTCAGTATGTTGTAGCAGTTATATATGTAGCTTGGGCGATCCTGTCCGCCCTCATCGTTTCCTTTTCATCATGTCGTCGCAACTATGCCAGGGCGGGAGACTCTCGAGTCCAGATAGACATGAAATTCAAATGATATAAATGATATATTAGGAGCCGGTGTATGATACGATGGCTAAATCTAACAGCATTGTTTATCCTACTGCTCATTAGTTCACTCTTCCTTACGACATGTACTGACGACAAACCGACTGAACCGGTCAAGTCCCCCCACATAGTTTTAAGTGAGACGGGCCTTAGTTTCAATGCGGTTCAGAATGGCTCTTTGCCGAGTAGTCAGACTTTCACGATCACCAATGGCGGTGGTGGGACGCTGAACTGGAGTGTCTCGGAGAAGAATAACTCGACCTGGCTGGACGAGACGCCCAAGGGGCCGACAAACAGCAACAGCCAGACAATCACGGTCTCAATCACGAGTACGAATTTGACTCCGGGAACGTATCGGGACACGGTTCTGGTATCCAGTACCAATGCCGACAACAGCCCCCAGAAGGTGGCGATCACCTACACCGTCGCGCCGGTCGATGAGCACATCGTTTTGAACCCGACGAGCTTGAGTTTCAGTGCGGTTCAGAATGGCTCTTTGCCGAGTAGTCAGACTTTCACGATCACCAATGGCGGTGGTGGGACGCTGAACTGGAGTGTCTCGGAGAAGAATAACTCGACCTGGCTGGACGAGACGCCCAAGGGG
>JBFMDV010000018.1:27697-28377 GCA_040753875.1 Candidatus Zixiibacteriota bacterium
CCGACAAACAGCAACAGCCAGACAATCACGGTCTCAATCACGAGTACGAATTTGACTCCGGGAACGTATCGGGACACGGTTCTGGTATCCAGTACCAATGCCGACAATAGCCCCCAGAAGGTGGCAATTACCTATACGTTGACACCCGAGCCTCCGACCTACAGCTTTGCCGCCTCGCCTAATGGAGCTTGGTGGACCGACAAGGTTGACAACGATGATGATGGTGCTCGCTCCAGCGGCGTGCTGAACTTCGACGTCAACGTCAGTTCTGGTAGCCACTCTGTTTATGCCAAAATATACTATGCAACTTATCCTTCAGGAAGCTACTCGCTGTACACACAGACCAGTGATTTCACAATCACCGGTAGCAACACGGGAGACGCAGAGGCTGTTACCATCGGGTATCCGGGTCTCGAACTGTCCGGCCCAACAAACTACAATTTCCGGATAGATATCTTTGAGACTGGTACGACCAGTCCGGTAGTGACCAGCCTCGGTAATACCGGCGACGATGACCTCAATGCTGAGCTGTTTGAGACTAATACCCAGGATCAGCCTCCGACCTACAGCTTTGCCGCCTCGCCTAATGGAGCTTGGTGGACCGACAAGGTTGACAACGATGATGATGGTGCTCGCTCCAGCGGCGTGCTGAACTTCGACGTCAACGTCAGTTCTGGTAG
>JBFMDV010000018.1:28477-28905 GCA_040753875.1 Candidatus Zixiibacteriota bacterium
TTACCATCGGGTATCCGGGTCTCGAACTGTCCGGCCCAACAAACTACAATTTCCGGATAGATATCTTTGAGACTGGTACGACCAGTCCGGTAGTGACCAGCCTCGGTAATACCGGCGACGATGACCTGAACGCTGAGTTATTTGAGACCAATGCTCAAGATTGAACAATATGGCGGTATCACTATTTGAAGATTAGGTGACTTTTTGCTGTTCATGGGCGTCAAACACAAGTCCTTGAGAACAGAAGGGAGGACACTTCGATGAAGTTTCCACTTTGTGTTGTGTTTCTTGCGCTACTTATGGGAGTGTCCGGAATTTTGTGTAAGCGACCGGTTCACGTTGTTTAGATCCTTCCTTCAAACACGATGCTGAAGTGATTCAGCGCTGCCGCCCAGTCGCGGATCGGTCGCTTCCATTTCAGCGCCAGC
>JBFMDV010000019.1 GCA_040753875.1 Candidatus Zixiibacteriota bacterium
TTTCGTGGCTCCAGTGGCAGCGACGTATCCTCGTGCGTTGGGAATACTACACCGCTAATTTCCTGGGCTTTGTACAACTCGCCTGTACCCTCATCCTGCTAAAGCAATTTTGAGACAGGTTCTAGTACAAATCGCTCATCACGTCAGTCAGCATACAGCGGGGATACATCGGCTTGATGATGTCGATATCACCGCCGAGGATTACCCACAACGTGTGCTTTGTTTCATGATAATCGCGGATGCAATTACGTATTTTGATCTGTGAACTGTCTCCGGGATAGGTTGTCGCAATGGACTCAGAAGTCACTATTTTCGTGTTGCTTCCATGCTTGGTTTTGAAAATGGCGTATGGTTCAAACGCAGCTTCCATCGCCTGATTGGTGATTATTATACAGGGAATCGAATCAGCCAACGATCGAGTCTTGACCCTTGCTAACGGCAGAGAAGCGTTTGTTTCCTGCGTGACTTGCGGTGAGATGTTATTCTTGATCACCTCAGGGACGGTGCCACTCACCGGTGTTTGAGCTGTCACCGCCACCGCGAGCAACAGGGTGCTTCCAACAAATCTCGTCCATATCATATTTGGCTCCTTATCTGTTCCTTATCGGGAGCAATCATTTCCGTCTTGTATCCAAAATCAATTGACTGTTGTCTTTCTCTGAATCAGCCCAAGGGAGATTAGAGGGCCATACGCTTCTTGGCACAGACCAGGGCTCGTCACTGACATACCGGAGGTTTCCAGAGTCTCGAAAGATGAATTGGCAACGAATCAATTGAGTTCCGTATACGTCATCCTCAGCCGCGGTCCGGTCCGAAATCTCTGCCAGCAGGCTATGGTTGTTTCGCACCTTCAAAGGAATAAATGACACGGTGACGGTGAAGGTATCTCCCTTGAGGTAAGGCTTACCGATTTCCGCTGATCCGGTTAATAACTGTACACTCTGTCCACGATAAGCCAAATCGTATCCCTCTGGCAAATCTCGGTTCGCCTTGAAATGATATGACAGTACGGCCGTATCACCAATTCGCACAGACGTGCTACCATCAATTTCGTAATCACACAACGACCAACTCGATAATGATGGTGTTTGTTGCATAATAAAATGATCTCGCGTATAGAATGTCACGGGGAGTGGTTCGCAGTCTTGCGTTGCATTTGGTGACGGTCCGAGTGCGGTCAACCGACCATCTTCGTCAAGACACCACTCGAAAGAAACCCCATTTAAGTAGAACACGGCGTAGTCTATGTTTAGTCCTTCCGGCCGTAGGTAAAGAAGAACGGTGCTCCGCCCTGAGGTTAAAGGAATGAAACGTAAGGTTACGGAGAATACATCTCCATTCCTGTGGCTTCCGTTCCAGTAGAAGACAGAATCACTCAACAGTGTGATTGCCTTTGAGGAGTAGGCGACTCGGATCGGCCAAGATCCTATAGGACCTGCTTCTTCTCTCACGACAGTAAGTGTGCAATATACCACTGCAGTGTCCAGTCCTTGGGGCAACTGTTCAAAGCTGAACTTACCAAAGAACGGCCAGTTACGGCCGTCGGGATGATCCCCATCGCTTGACATGTGTGATTCAAATTGCTGTTGTATCTGACCAAGGCTGAGATCGCTACAACACAGCAACAGCAGCGAAAGCAGTACACGCTTCATCGTGCAGTTCCTCCATCTGTGCCGGCGTCTTCCCGTACCAAGATTGACGGCCTTGGTTCCCGAAGCCGCCGTCTGCCCACCACCACCAACGCACCACGCCTCTTTGACCTGCCATGTACCTGCAAGCACCACATAGGTAACCATCATCAATAACCGTTGCATAGTTCACTCTTTCATATCTCTCCGCAACAACTCCTACTTCCTTGATGTACCGACCTTCATCTCCGTATTGTTTGCCACGCTGTCGGCCCAGGGGTAGCTCCGTGGTAGGGCGCTCGCAGGAGCCGACCATTGGCCTGTACCAACATACCGCAACCGCCCCGCGTCGTTAAATGAGAAGCCGAATCTGATGGTCTGGTGACGGTAGCCGCTGTCTTGAAACACGCCCAGGTCCTGTACAATCACTGATATTCCATGATCGTCCCGCACCGGTCTCGGGATAAACGAAACACGCAAGTGCACCGAATCACCTTTTGCCAGCGCTGTCCGTAGATTCGCTTCCGACGATAACAACTCACAACTTTCGCCAACCAAGTCTATGTCGACTCCTTTCGGAAGGTCGTGGAGCACTTTCAGATTGAACAGCACCGTACCCGTATCGCCTACGAGGAGGGGACCTTCGTTGCTAATCTCGTAGTCGAATGGGTATCGCTCAGTCTCAACTCGGGTCGACCGAATACGAAATTGATCGTTTTTGAAAAAATAGGCTCCCGATCCCGCGCAGTCGACAGGCTTCCCCTCGGAACAGCCGAGATATTCGAGTTCTCCGTCATCGTTCAGGCACCATTCAAACGATACGCCATTAACCAAGTATATGAAATTGTCAAGTATGCTATCCACCGGCTGCCAGAAAAATGCAATTGAAGCTATTCCTGACGTGAGTGGTATGAACCGAATAGTCCCTGTAAGAGTTGTGCCGAGTTCATGCCCCCCTCTCCAATAAATCACGGAATCGCTGAGAAGGGTAGTTGTCGCTGGGGAGTACGCTACCCTGATTGGCCACACCTTGCGCTGCTCAAGAAAGTCTTCCTGACAAACTACCAGTTCAAAATCAGCAACAGCAGTATCAAACGATCTGGGTACCTCTCTGAACTCAAACTTGGCATAGAAGGGCCGGTTTCCACCAAGCGGGTGATCGCCCCACTGGGTCTTGCGTGCTTCAAACGACCCTCCAACTTGGGAGGCCACAGGCACTGCCAGCAAGAACGCAAGCGTCATAGTTATAAACTTCTTCATAATTCGCCCGTCACTTCCTGGACTTTCCTGGTTCACGAACACACGATCTCGCCGAACTGGTACTACTCTTGGTGCAACCATGCTGTGCAGTGGTCCGCTTACAGTAATCCGGAGGCACGATAAGAGAATAGCTCTGGAATATGGCGCAAATGCCAGTGCGTAGGGTTCCGAAGGCGGTATTGTTGTACCAACTCGACCTCGGTGACTGCACGCGCACGAGTCTCTCAGCGAAATCCCGCAGTGTCCACGTCTTCGCTGTATCGGAGTAGTTCTGTATACATCCTAGAATTATTGGCATCATTAGCGAAGGGGCTCTCACAGAGTCATCATCTGGATTGACTCGCCGTTCGGGATGCGAATTGTCGTCGTAGAGGTCCAGTAGGATACTCCCCACTGCGCCTTCGACTATTTCTCCTGCCGTGTTGTATTGTGGGTAACAACTTGGTCCTTTCCACCAGTCATTCGTTTCCCACGTCCGGACACCACAAACGCGATCCCCAACCAACTCCGGGATCGTGCTAACAGCCTGAATGAAGCAGGCAAACCCCTCGTCGAATGCGAATAACTCGTCTGTGACCGAGTATGTATAGTGTGGAAGAGTATCGAATGGCGAAGCAGGGCGCACGACACTACCCTGTAACTGGTAGTTGAGTTGATGTCCAATCTCATGACAGATTGTCTGGACTGGGTAGTTATTCTGTCGAAATTCGATCCAGGACGTGTCAGGATTTGCGGCCGTGTTGAGGCGCCATACCGCTTGGGAGACAGTGTTGGTGGAGTCGAAACCGATATATATTTTCGCCAGCGTCACTCCATAAATCCGAAACAACGAATCAGTCGTGTATAAGTCTCGGCTGAGGCGACTTGCAGCATAGAATGCGGTATTTCGGGCGAACGGGACAGGAAGGAGACTGTCGACCATTGTAACATTGATCGTACGACTTGCCGTTCCGGCAACTCCAGTACCGTGATTACCTTTGATGGGCAAGGTCGAACCTCTCCTGTATATAGGGAAAAGCGAACCGGTCTGCGCAGTTGTAAATCGATAAATGAGCATGTTCGTCGTACTGGGGATCCGAACCGAATAGTGACCCGACGCATCAGTTGTCACGTCAGTCGCAAGATTGGTTGTGTCATTGCCAGAAACTTTGGCCACATCAAATCTGTAGAACGGCATCACCTGGTCATAGTCGGGTTCGGCAGTGTACTCTCTGATCTCGATACTCCCGGTCAAGTCCACCGTCCACCGCAGAAGCAACGGCGTCGTGGAATTACAGGTCCATGCAAGCAGGTCCTTGGGCAACAGATTGTTGGGATCAAGTTTCACAAATACGTTCATATCCCCTGAATGGGGTCCCGCGACAGTGAATTGCCCGTCAGCATAGTTGTTGGAACCGATGACACCGTGAAATCGAACACTATCGTTTGGTGGTCGAGCGTTGCAATCCTTTGGTGTGTAATTCAGGAAACAGTCGAACGGATAGTTCCATGGTGCGTTTAGGAATAGCGTGTCCGGGCCATAGTTCCTTACGCGGAATGCTATATTGGCGCTGGCATTTGGGTAGGGTGTAGTGGTTGTAACACTCTCGAGTCTGAAATCCCATTCATAAGGCGTATATGAAAGAGATATCCTCACTGGATTCACAAAGTATGGCCAGTCTGGCTGGCAGTTGTCTATTCTTTCAAATCCAACGAGAAGCACAAAACGGTTCTTGCCGGGATTATAATAGTAACCGTCCTCTGCGAAGCCTGATCCATTGCTGTTGACGTCGAGCACGATCCTCGCGTCCGTAGATACACGTGAACATCCTGATAGGGGTCTGTGGGCTCGACGCTGACATCGATATACCCAGGGTTGGCGAAGAAGAAATACTGTACGACTGGATAATTGCAATTGGTAATTGAGATAGTGAAACTCTTCGTTACCGAAGACAACATCTGCCTAGGTTGAAGATAGATGGAATCGTTCAACGGGCTGGCCGATGATTGTACCTGTGCCGAATACGCTTTGCTTGCAGCCGAGTCCATATCCCCGGCTAAATATCTGAGCAAGCTTTGCTCGGAACCTGGCGGCCCTACGTTGACCGATGCCGTGTTTGGTCCCGCGATGACAGGACTTGCATTCCCGGGACCAGCTAACCAGACTTCTGCCAATGCAATTATGATAAGCAAGGACATTTTGGTTTTGGCCATCATATACCTCCCATTCTGAAAACCTGCTATTGCCCGAAAATACTCACTTTGCACGAAAGCGGCATGGCAGAATACTCATCCCATGTTCACTCGGGGCTCGATGGGGCGGTCCCTCCGCCTCTCGGGTCCCTCACCCATTATGACATGAATGTCTACAACTCTGTTGAATGTGTCAAGTGAAATATAGTGCCGTGTATCCCCGAATACCACGGGCACAACTCTCAGAGTGTGGGAAAACGTTGACTAGAACCGCGAGATGGCCAACGTCCAGGTCTCGCAGGATTCGCCCCCCTTGTACCGGATCTCGGCCCGCCAGAACTGCGCATCCTCACGGCCGCAGACACCGGCCCAGGTGTATCTGATCTCTTCGGTCAGGCTGCCGCTCTGGACCGAGGACTTGACCTCGGCGCAGCCGTCGGTATAAAGATACAGATCGTAATCTACCCCCGGTGGCGGCACGAGGACGAGATGCATATTGAACTGCTCCGGCTGTCCGGGCACGCAGGTCGCATTACAGTCGAGCGTCAGAAACTGTACGAACCGCTCACCTCGTTCGAGCACGTAAATGGTCGGCGATGAACAACTGGCCTCTTCGGCATAAAACTGGCCGACATAGACCGGCTGAGCACATATTGGGTTGCTGTCAAGGAGCACTTCACAACCGTTGGACTGGTTACCATCACAATCAACATAGCCCGCACTGCATTTGGTGCAGCAATTTTGTGACGGCGGAGATCCTTGGAAAAACAGATAGTCGACCTGAGCCGACAGATCGCTGATATCAAGCCCGCCACTCGCGTCCCAGTCCCCCACGCAGTCGATTGGGATTGGGCGCGGACCGGAGAAAAACAAAAAATCCACCGTGTAGCTGAGATCACCGATATCGATCGCCTGGCTGGCGTCAACATCGCCGCACGTCAGCGACTGGGCGAACGTCGCCGGTCCGGCAGACAACGCACAAATGCCCGCCGCCAGCAGGATCCCGGCCCAACACCGTACGGACAACAAACTCACAAATCTGCGCCTCTCATCGAACGAGAATATGCCACAGCAGCCCGCGAAGGGTCATCCCCGTAATGAATCCACATCCCGGCTGCGCTGATAAACCGGTAAATATGGCTGCATGTAATATACGATACAACGGCGACCCGACGCAAGCCTGTCCCGGGGCGGTTACCGCAATTAACTGAATGCTCCGTCCCTTTCAGCCCGTTGTGCTGTTTTCGCAATGCTTCATTCCCTATTTGTCCCTACGGGGGAAATTCATGTATCTTATCCCGAAACCAACATGCTACATCCGGAATCGAAACAGAGCGCCGAAAGTCCGTCGGCGGAAGACACAATCGCAGCGATCATCACGCCTCCCGGAGAGGGGGGAGTCGCCGCGCTCAGACTGGCGGGTCCACGAAGCCGAGCCATCTGCTCTCGTCATTTTCGGTCGACATCGAAAAATCGTTCCCCCTGGCGCCCGTTCGTCATGCGGTACGGCCACTTTCACACGGCCGAAAGTACTGTTATCGACGAAATCATGGTGGTCTATATGCCCGCCGGTCGCTCGTACACCGGCCTCGAACAGGTCGAGCTGTTCTGCCACGGTGGCCGACAGGTGGTGCGCCTGATCCTCGATGAACTGCTTCGCTCCGGTGCCCGTGCCGCCGAGCCCGGAGAGTTTACCAGACTGGCGTTCGAGAACGGGCGGATCGACCTCGCCCGTGCGGAGGCGGTCGCCGAACTGATCGCCGCTAACACCATGTCAGCGTACCAGGCATCACGGGAGCACCTGCTGGGAGCATACTCGGAGCATATTTCGATGCTCCGGGACCAGTTGGTGAGAATCATGGCTGAGTTCGAGTCGATGATCGACTTCCCTGACGAAGAGATTCCGCAGATGGAACAAACGCAACTGACCACGCAGATTGACGACATTGCGGCCAAGATCAGAACTCTGCTTCAGAGCTATGCCGGCGGTCGTATCATTAACGAAGGGTTCAGAATCGCGATTGCAGGACGGCCGAATGCCGGCAAGTCTTCGCTATTTAATCTTCTGCTCCGCCAGGAACGAGCACTTGTGAATCCACGACCCGGCACTACGCGCGACTATCTCTCCGAATGGGTCGAGCTTGGGGGGGTTGCTGTTAACATCATCGACACCGCCGGGCTGAGACAAGGGGGGGGAGCGATAGAGCGACTTGGCCAGAAACGAACCAAGGAAATCATGCGCGAGTGCCACTTGGTCATCTGGATGGTGGACATTTCGAAAGCAGGTTGGGTAAAGTCACTTGATAATGACGTTAAGGCATTGCCAGTGAACAACATAATAATTGTAGGCAACAAGATCGATCTGCTTGGGGAAAAGCAAGCACATAACAACTTGTCCAACAACGAGATAATATTCATGTCGTGCTCAAAAAAATCAGGGTTCAAGAATCTCGAAGCAGCTCTGGTAAAACGAATTGCCGATCAGATGCCGGACATGACAGCTGGGCTGGTGGTGACATCGGCTCGGCATAAGCAGAAGCTGAATATTGCCTTACGCTCGCTGATAGATGTCCGAAAGAAGACGGTTGCGGGAGATTCCCCTGAGATCGTGGCGTTCAGCATTCGGCAGGCAACCAACGCACTCGATGAAATAACAGGAAGATTGTACACCGAAGAGGTTCTCGGTCATATATTTGGCAAATTCTGTATTGGCAAGTAGACAACAAAGTGAACGATAGACCAGTAAAGGGACCCTGGTACACCCGGCGGTCTAACATCTGCCGCAATCGGTTTCACGTGAAACCGCACTCCTGACGGGTGAAGGGCGGAACCGTTCACGCAAGATATCGATCCGAAGAAAGCATGAATCATCCTGAATTCGACATAGTGGTCATTGGCGGCGGCCATGCGGGAGTGGAAGCGGCGCTCGCGGCGGTCCGCATGGGTCAGACGGCCGCTATCGTGACCATGGACTCAAAGCGGCTGGCCCTTATGTCCTGCAACCCGGCGATCGGAGGGATCGGCAAGTCTCAACTCGTGAAGGAACTGGATGCGCTCGGCGGTCTTATGGGGGAGGCCATCGATGCCACCGGCATACAGTTCCGTCGGCTCAACCTCTCGCGCGGTCCGGCTGTATGGTCTACCCGGGCCCAGGCGGACCGGATCGCTTACAACCAGTATGTCGTCGATTTCGTCGCCAGGCAGGAACGCCTTGAGGTGATCGAAGCTTTAGCCGGCGAGATACTCGTTGAACAGGGAAGAGTGACCGGTATTCGCACGGAGTCGGGCGAGCTCATTGGATCAAAAGCGGTGGTGGTGGCCACCGGTACGTTTCTCGGAGGACTGATTCATATAGGGGAGAAGAAGATAGCGGCTGGGAGAATTGGCGAGAACGCGGCATATCGGCTATCTGATTCGTTCCGAGATCTTGGCTTCGAACTTGGCCGTCTAAAGACCGGGACACCTCCGCGTTTGGATGGCGACAGTATCGATTGGTCGAAATGCGAGATTCAGTCTGGTGAGAACCCAATCCCGTACTTCTCGCATCGTACGCGTTACAGGGAATTTGCGCAGACGCCGTGCCATTTGACGAGCACAACCTCGGGAACGCGAGAGATCATCTCGGCCAATTTCAAGCGCTCGCCCATCTTTTCCGGTCAGATTCAATCCCGCGGACCGCGTTACTGCCCATCAATCGAAGACAAGTTCTTTCGGTTCGCGGACAAAGAGAAGCATCATATCTTCCTTGAGCCGGAAGGGAACGGTACCAACGAAGTCTATCCGAACGGCTTTTCAACGGCACTTCCTGAGGAGGTCCAGCATGCCGCGATACGAACGGTGGTCGGGCTGGAGAATGTCCGGGTAACGCGGCCCGGGTATGCCGTCGAATATGACTACTGTCCCACTCATCAGATCAAGCCTTCGCTTGAGACCAGGCGTGTGCGGGGGCTATTTTTCGCCGGACAGATAAACGGGACTTCCGGCTACGAAGAGGCTGCGGCACAAGGTATTATGGCAGGTATCAATGCTGTCAGATACCTTCGATATGAGCCCCCATTTATACTCGACCGCTCGGAGGCATACATAGGTGTCATGATTGATGACCTGGTTACGCGGTCGACCACCGAGCCGTACCGGATGTTCACCTCGCGGTCAGAATACCGGCTGGCGCTTCGAGAGGACAATGCTCGTGACCGGTTGTCCGCCTATGCCGACCAGCTCGGATTGATTCCTTGCAGTGAACATGACGAATTCGAACGTCTACAAAGCAAGACGGCAGCAGAGATCAAACTCCTCGCCAAGACGCGGCTGCGCAATACAAGTCTTGGGAGTCTTGGTGAACGGATTCGTAAGAGCGAAACAGTCAGCCTGGCGGATCTGCTTCGGCAACCGGGCATCGGGATATCTGAGCTGATTCCAATACTGGCCCAATTCGACGGTCAGTTCTCTAAAGACCCGCAAGTCCTCGAGCGGGCCGCCATTCAGATTCGATATGAGGGGTACGTGGAGAAACAGGAGCGTGAGATCGCAAAGTTCAAGAAGCTGGAGGGAGAGTTGATACCGGACCTGTTCACATACGATAGAATCTCAGGGCTCCGTAACGAAGCCCGGGAGAAGTTCACTCGGTTCCGGCCGTCATCGCTCGGTCAGGCCGGACGGATCGAGGGGATCACCCCTGGCGACGTGGCGGTGCTCTCGGTCCATCTCAAGCGGTTTAAGACCTCGCGCTCGTCCGAGCTTCGCCCCAGCTGATATGGCCTCCCCGCTCACACTCGATATACAGGCTCTGTTGGAACGGTCCAGTCCCGCACACCGGCTGGACCAGTATTTCAAACTTCTGATGCAGGAAAATCAGAAGGTAAACCTGGTTTCACGTGAAACATCCCGCGCGACCTTCGATCGAATCGTGGCCGAATCTCTATTCCCATGCGACCATCTCGACCTTCACGTGGGACCTTTTCTCGATATTGGTTCGGGAGGGGGAGTGCCGGCCATTCCGCTTCTTCTGTCTGGTCGAGTTTCCGGACCCAGCGTCCTGGTCGAGCGAACGCAGAAAAAAGCGGCGGCGCTGGATCGCATTGCCGATGAGCTCGGCTTGTCGGTCCGCGTTATCGACCGTACATTTGAAGATATCAGGCTTCACGATCGATTCGAGCTGATCACGCTATCTTATGTGAAGTTGACCGCTCGCCTTCTTGAAAAGATCCTCGCCGCTCTTTCACCGGAAGGCACATTCGTCTATTACTCCACTCCGGATTTCAAACCAGCGCAATGCCGGCATGAGACGATTTCTTTCATCGTGAAGGGGGACACAGTGGTACGTTCATTCACCGTTTTCCGTACGAACTAAGTGTTGGCCGTACTTTTTTGTTGCGTCCAATCACGCGTAACGGTAGAATGGTCAATTACCTGACCGAGTAGCGACAAGGAGTGTAGCTTGGCCAAGATTATCGCGATAGCCAATCAAAAAGGCGGAGTCGGCAAGACCACCACGGCGGTCAATCTGTCATCCTGCCTGGCCGCGGCTGAGAAAAAAACTCTCCTCATTGATATGGATCCACAGGCGAATTCGACGAGCGGCGTTGGCTTGGACAAGAAAGCAATCGACAGGTCAATATATGATGTCCTGATAGGCGCCAAGGCGCTGCCAGAGGTGATTCACGCCACCGAGCTCCAGTATCTCAACATAGCGCCATCATCGATATCATTGGTGGGAGCGGAAGTCGAGTTGGTGGGGATGCTGTCGCGCGAGACTCGGCTTAAGAGCGCGCTTCGGCCGATCAGTGATCAGTATGAATATGTTATCATCGACTGCCCGCCGTCACTCGGCCTCCTGACCATCAATACGCTCACCGCCGCCGACTCCGTGATCATTCCGATCCAGTGCGAGTATTACGCGCTCGAGGGGTTGGGGCAATTGATGAACACCGTCAAGCTCGTGCAGCAACACCTGAATCAGTCGCTGCAGATAGAGGGCGTGCTGTTGACGATGTTTGACGGCCGTTTGAATTTGTCAAAACAAGTGTCCGACGAAGTTCGCAAGCATTTCGCAAGCAAGGTGTACAATACCGTGATTGCACGCAATGTCAGGTTATCCGAGGCGCCGTCATTCGGCAAGCCGATCATTCTGTACGACGTGCTCTCATCGGGTGCGGAGAATTACATGGCGCTGACAAAAGAGGTAATGGCGCGATGAGCAAGTTGGTGCTGGGGAAAGGGCTCGGAGCGCTGATTCCGACCGACGAGGGTGCCGCCCCGCAGGCGGAACAATTCAAAATGGTATCGATCGATGAGGTAACGCCAAATCCGATGCAGCCGCGGCACGATTTCGATCCGGAGCGGCTGGCTGAACTGGTGGCATCGCTCAAGCAGAACGGCATGATGCAACCGCTGGTGGTGCGAAAGGGGGACACCGGGTTCACGATTATCGCAGGGGAACGGAGACATCGCGCTGCCGTAATGGCTGGCCTGCAGGAAATCCCGGTGGTGGTGATGGAGGCGGCCGACGATGTCCGCATGCTGGAGCTGGCGCTGGTGGAGAATATCCAACGCGAGAATCTCAATCCTCTGGAATTGGCTTCGGCGTATCGCAAACTGATCGACCAGTGCGGGCTGACACAAAACGATCTGGCGACGCAGCTCGGCAAGAGCCGCACGGCCGTGACCAACACGTTGCGACTGTTGACGCTTCCACCTGCAATTCAACAAATGATACGAGCCGGTCAGCTTACCGAGGGGCATGCGCGGGCGATACTGGGGCTTCCGAATGAGGCTGCCATGACGGAAATGGCGCAGCGGATCGTGGAGGGGTCGCTGTCTGTCCGCCAGGCGGAACAGGAATCGACCCGGACCCGGCGGCGAAAACTTGTACCTAAACGCAAACTTCCCGCGCTGAGCGAGGTAGAAACATATTTGAAGCGGCTGTTGGGAACCTCGGTCAAGATCGTGCCGGGGCTGAAGCGGGGGCGGATCGAAATTGAGTATTACGGCGACGATGACTTGGATCGCCTGTTTGAGCTGTTCAAAAAGATAGAGGGATGAGAATCGTACAAAGTAAGTATGTGACGGTCATGCTGGTGCCCGACGGTACCGAAGCGCGTCTCAACTGGCGAGTCCGCTGGTTGTACGTGCAGATCGGCGCTGCGGCGCTCATTCTGATCGTGATAGGGATCGTATTGTTTTTCATATTCTACGGCCAGATGGCTACGAAGGCGGCGCTGGCCGAGCGATTGAAGGCTGAAAACGAGGATCTGCAGCGATACCGCTTCAAGGTGAAGCTGCTTGAGGACAATCTCGTACAGGTGCGCGATATGGTCACCAGACTCACCAAGCTTGCCGGTATCGATTATCAGTTTCCGGACATCCCGGACGACTCCACGCTGTTCGCTCAGATGGAACAGGGTGCGCCGGCGATCCTGCCGCGAATGTCCGGCACGGATGACGACTGGCCATCCGGACTGCCGCTCCAGGGATTCCTCAGCCGTGGTTTTCAAATCGAGGACTCCAGCCAGTACCATCCGGGACTGGATATCGCCTGCGCAATTGGTACGCCGGTACTTGCCACCGGTGCCGGACAGGTGACGTTCGCCGGAGTCGATTCAGTGTACGGCAACATGGTGGTGATCAAAAACAACGACAGCGTGATGACCGTGTTCGGTCACAATGAGCGGCTCCTGGTGCGGCTGGGCCAGAAGGTCCAGGTGGGGAGCCGCATTGCGTTGTCAGGAAACAGCGGCCGAAGCAGTGCGCCGCATCTCCATTACGAATTACGAATCCATAACCAACCCATAAATCCGTTGGAAGACCAGTATGATCAAGAAACCCTTCAATAACGAGGTGGACGGTCTCATGAACACGATTATCGGCAAGGACACCCTGATCACAGGCACAATAGACGTGAAAGGGGCGTTGCGTATCGACGGGACGGTCAAGGGCAAAGTGATCTGCAACGATTGCGTGACGATTGGCAGCACCGGAGTGGTGGAAGCCGACATTGAGTCGGTTGCTGCCGTGATTGCCGGTCATCTCATTGGTAACGTGGTGACCTCCGACAAGATCGAACTCCAGGCCAAATGCGAAATGGAGGGAGATATCAAGACCAAGTCACTCGTCATCGAGCAGGGAGCTCTCTTTTGCGGCTCCTGCAACATGAAAAACAGCGGCCGCTCCGACCTTGGTTTCCTGCCGCCCGAAGAAAAGCGGGACTCCAAGAAGGACGAGATCTTCTCGACAGACACAAAAGGGTATAAGCCGTAAGTTTCACGGCTGTGGACAACCACCACTAACTGTGGATAATGATATAAGCTATTGTAAGACAATAGCATAAATTGTACGCAACATCGCCTGAACAGGTCATTTATCCACACTCCGTCAGTACCGGTTTCTTATTGCGCGGCTATCAGTTAGATGGCTCTTGTGAAGTGATTCATTATTACAGGCGGTTTTTACACTTGCCAGTGGGGACGAGTGTGGATACCACTTCGAGAGAAAGCCGCTTTCCAGGAGAAATTGGGTACTCGCATCGTAAGCTTTTGAGATGGTGGGGAGCGCTCGCGCTTCGTATACTTGGCTCCAACAATTTGAAATGACCACACTTAGGGTGAGTCACCCTGATTTGACGTGAGTACAATCTCATGACAACCTTGGTGATAACCGGAGGAATAGATGTCCGTAACAGAAACGAAATCAGATCTTCAAGCAGTCGAACACCTGAATCAATCATACGAACGCATCCGCAAAGAGATCGGCAAGGTTATCGTTGGACAGGATAAAGTAATCGAGCAGTTGCTCATCTCGCTGTTGTCATCGGGACACTGTCTGCTTGTTGGCGTGCCAGGGCTGGCCAAGACGTTGCTGATATCAACGTTGGCGCGAGTGTTGAATCTGAAATTCAATCGTATCCAGTTCACACCGGATCTGATGCCTTCGGATATCACGGGAACTGAGTTGATCGAAGAGGACCAGACCTCGGGGCGTCGCCAGTTCCGATTTGTTAAGGGCCCGGTGTTTGCCAATATCATTCTGGCCGATGAGATCAATCGCACGCCACCCAAAACTCAGGCGGCTCTGTTGCAGGCGATGCAGGAACACGAGGTGACCGCGGCCGGGCAGACGTACAAACTGGAAGAGCCGTTCTTCGTACTCGCCACGCAAAACCCGATTGAACAGGAAGGGACTTACCCGCTTCCGGAAGCGCAGCTCGACCGGTTCATGTTTAACGTGTTTGTGGATTACCCGTCGACGAACGAAGAGCAACAGATTGTGAAGTCCACCACAACGGTGCTTAGTTACGATTTGCAGAAGATACTGTCGGCTGAGGATATTGTCGGATTTCAGAGACTGGTGCGGCGGGTGCCGGTGTCTGACCATTTGGTGGAATATGCGGTTGACCTCGTGCGGGCGACACGCCCGAAAGAGCCGCAGGCGCTGGAATTCGTGAAGAACTGGGTGAACTGGGGTGCCGGACCGAGAGCTTCGCAGTATTTGATTCTTGCGGCGAAGACAAAAGCGATTCTGGAGGGACGCCCCACGCCTGGACCTGAGGACGTGCGGTTTGCGGCGTACCCGGTGCTACGGCATCGAATCGTCACGTCGTTCAACGCCGAGGCCGATGGCGTCGACACGATGGAGATCATCAAGCGGACATTGGAGACGGTGAAGGAGAAGGCGTGAAAACGAGTCACCGCATCATATTCGGCGATTCGCGAAGTATGTCGCTTGTTGGAGACAAGTCCGTTCATCTCATAGTCACGTCGCCGCCGTACTGGCAACTCAAGGATTACGGTGCAAAGGAACAGATTGGGTTCGACGACTCGTATGAAGACTACATTAACAATCTGAATCTAGTGTGGCTGGAGTGCCACCGAGTTCTTCACGATGGTTGTCGCCTCTGTATTAACATTGGGGACCAATTCGCACGCTCAGTTTATTACGGGAGGTACAAGGTCATTCCGATACGAACGGAGATTACCAGGTTCTGCGAAACTGTGGGATTCGATTTCATGGGCTCGATCATTTGGCAAAAGGTCACTACCTGTAACACGACCGGCGGGGCGACTATCATGGGTTCATTCCCCTACCCACGCAACGGTATTGTCAAGATTGACTACGAATTCATCCTACTGTTCAAAAAACACGGCACGGCTCCCAAGCCAACTCTCGAGGCCAGGCGGCGATCGAAGCTCACGACGGAGGAATGGAATCAGTACTTCAACGGTCACTGGAATTTCGCCGGAGAGAAACAATCCGAACATATGGCCATGTTTCCAACGGAATTGCCTCGACGATTGATCCGCATGTTCAGTTTCGCTGGAGAGACCGTTCTTGATCCGTTCCTTGGGAGCGGAACGACGTCGCTGGCCGCAATGCGCCTGGGTAGGCAGTCAATCGGATACGAGATAAACAAGGAGTTTGAGAAACCGATCCGTTCCAAACTTCGAAGTGATTCTGATCTCTTTACGATGGGCAATGTCGTTTTTGAGGAAGACATAAGAAGAGTCCCAACAGAAGCGTTTAGGAAACTGCCATATCTTTTCGTCGATCCATTGAAGCTTGATAAGAAGGTGGACCCGAAAAAACTGACATTCGGCTCCAAGCTGGATCGCAATACACCAGTGCGGAGTGACTTGTACAGTGTGGAGGAGATTATCTCACCGAACCTCATTCGCCTGGAAAACGATTTGATCACTCGTTTGCTGGGTGTAGCGCCGCTCAAGGACAAGGAACAAGAGGCGGTCAGTTTCTTGTCGAAAAAACTAAAGGGACAAAAGGTGTCGCTGAAGTTTGACGAATTAAAACACGATGGTGATAATCACCTCATGGTGTATATGTTTCTGAAGAACAAAACGTTTCTGAACGCGCATTTGATAAGATACGGCCTTGCCACGTTGGATAAATCAACGCCGATTAGCAACAAGGTTCTTCTGAAGCTTGGGGGATAGCGGAATGTCCAAGGAGTGGATTCTCAATTCGGCGACCAATCGTTTCCAGCTGAATTTCAAGCGTAATGTGGGCCCGACTTCCTTAAGCATACGGGCTTGCCAGCCGCGGTCACTGAAAGAGTGGGAAGAATACTACTACAAGAATGTCTACGGAAGAGAACACCTTGTAGAACTTGGCAAGAAGTTGCACGTGAAAATCACCGAAGTCCTTGCGGCTGAGATCACCGAGGTAACCGAGCAGGATTGTATCGACTACATTATCAACCTGGTCATCAATCGGACATATGACGGCTATGTCACCGAAATCAAGACCGTGTACGGACAGTTGCAGGAAATTCTCAGGGTTGAGATTAAGCCTGCTTCCGACGAATGGGATCGGCTGTACAATGTCGACTTCTTCATTCCTGTGAAGGACAGGTTTATTGGTCTTCAAATCAAACCGGCGGGTGATACTGCTCATATACCACAGATATTCAAAGAGCATCAAATTCAACAGAGAACCCACGAGGAGTTCACAGCTAAATTCGGCAGCCGTGTCTTTTATGTTGTATCGATTACAGAGGGCAAAGGGAAAAAGATCTGTAATCCTGAGGTTGTCGCCGAGATACAAGCAGAGATCGCTCGATTGGAGGCCAGATGACCACGTCCGTTGATGTGTTCGAACAATTCCGTCTCTCCAACCTTCCCCCTTATGCCAAGCTGTTTGTGGGATTGTTTACGGCGCTCATGCTGCTGGTCTGTTTCTATGCAGTCTGGATATTCTACGAGCGGAAAGGGAAAGTCACACCAGAGACGCCGCTTCCCGAATATCTACAACTCAAGTCAACGGTGCCGGTGAAGCAGTTGCCGAGCGACGTTCGGCAGGATATCAACGAGATGCTGACCGACTCGCAGGCGGTACTGGCACCCAAATGGGATTCGGAGAGCGCGGGACGAGAGCGCAGAATCGACAGCGCCACCGCTGCCGCAATCGCGCGCAAGGCGATGCAGCCGAACGACGAGCAGCGGGAACATCGACGGTTCTCCCACAATCTCGGCCTGGCGCACACGCATATCAACGGGCAGACGCTGCTGTTCTTTGGGATTGGGCTGGTGTTTCTGTTTTCATCGGCTTCGCCGAAACTCAAGAAGATTCTGTATTGGGTGTTCGGAGTCTCAATCGTCGCGCATGCGATTGGCCTGACCGGGCAGGGGTACTATCGGCTGTTCGATGATCTCCTGGCCATCAGTGGGTTGGTCTTGCTTGTAGTTATTGCATACATGAGCTTTCTCATATTCGTTGATCTCAGCCGCCGTCCCTCCAAGGAATAGATGTCATCCCGTCAATCTCAGAGCAGCCCATTCGTTATCGCCACCCACGGCGGCGCCGGGACGATACGCAGGAAAGAGATGACGCCGGAAAGAGAGTCCGGTTATCGAAACGGCCTCAGTGAATCACTTGCTGCCGGATACGAGATACTCGCACGCGGCGGTTCGGCACTCAATGCCGTAGTCGAGGCGGTGGTTGTGATGGAAAAGAACCCCCTGTTCAACGCCGGCAAAGGGGCGGTGTTCACCCACGAAGGGACCAACGAGCAGGATGCGTGTGTCATGGATGGAGCTACGCGCGCAGTTGGCGCGGTGGCGAACATAAAGCGAATTGCCAGTCCGATAACTCTCGCGCGGTTGGTGATGGAAAGGAGCAAGCATGTGCTTTTGGCCGGGGATGGCGCCGAAGCGTTTGCGGTCACGAACGGTATCGAACTTGTCGAGCCATCGTACTTCTTCACACAGCATCGCTGGGACCAACTGCAGCAGGCCCTAAAATGGGAAGAGGCAAATCAAGCAGTGACTGTTCGGCTGGATCACTCCGATGACAAGGATAAGGGGACAGTGGGCGCGGTGGCGCTCGACAGCCACGGCAATTTGGCGGCGGCGACCTCGACCGGTGGGATGACCAACAAGCGGTACGGCAGGATCGGCGATACCCCGATCGTGGGGTCCGGGACTTTTGCGGACAATGCTACGTGTGCTGTTTCTGCTACAGGCGTTGGGGAGTTTGTTATCCGGGCGGTGTTGGCGCATGATATTGCGGCGATGATGATGTACAAAGGGATGAGTCTGGCCGAGGCGACCAACATAGGTGTGATGGAGAAACTAACTGCGATTGGCGGCAGCGGCGGAGTGATAGCGATTGATCGACTCGGCAATATCGCCATGCCGTTCAACAGTGAGGGGATGTACCGCGGGTATAAGACAGCCGATGGACGCGAAGAGATCGCGATATTCAAGTAGGTCGGGTTCCGCGTCCGCTTCGGACAAGAAACCCGACAGAGTGTGCCGATTATGAACACCGACTACCGCCGATATCTCGAACCGGAAACGGTCTCCAAACTCAAGGGGATGGAACTGCGCGCCCGCATGGTGGTGGAGGGGTTTATCGCGGGACTGCATAAGTCACCATATCATGGCTTCTCAGTGGAATTTGCGGAACATCGCCAGTATATGCCGGGAGACAATATCCGGGATATTGACTGGAAACTGTACGCCAAGTCGGACCGGTACTATATCAAGCAATACGAAGAGGAGACCAATCTCAAGGCGTATCTCCTGCTCGACTGCTCCCGTTCGATGGCGTACAGGTCGGCGGCACGGGTCAGCAAGCTGGATTATGCAGGTATGCTATGCGGCGCGCTGTCATACATGATGCTTCGCCAGCGCGACGCCGTGGGGCTGGTGACATTCGACCAGAAGATTCGCCGGTATATCCCGCCACGTTCCAAGAGTGGGCACCTGCATGTACTTTTGAACGAGATCGCCGGGCAGACGCCGGCCGATGTCACCGACGTTTCGGTCGCACTTCACGAGATGGCGGAGCGGATCAAACGGCGCGGGCTGGTGATTGTCATGTCCGACCTGCTGGACGATGCCGAGCGGATTGTCTCGGGGCTGAAGCATTTCCGGTACAACAAGCACGAGATTATTGTCTTTCACATTCTGGACCCGCGCGAGCGGGATTTTGCGTTCGGCCAGGAGGCGGTGTTCAAAGACATGGAGACCGGCGAAGAGATTACCACCATGCCGTATCAGATGAAGCGGGATTTCCAGAAGCAGGTGAAGGCGTTCGCGACTGAGATCGAGTCTTCCTGCCGTCAGTCCAATATCGACTATCATCCGATCGACACCAACACCCCGTTCGACAAAGCGCTGTACGCGTTTTTGGCGAAACGGGAGCGGTTGTATTAGGCTGGCTCTGCCGGCAAAGCAGTTGCAAGCATTATTCCTGGTCGGCAAACCCCTGTTCAATACCTGAACAGATTTGCACAGAGCGTTGAGGCCAAGCATGGATCAAAACTATTGCGGGCTAAGACGATAGCTTTTCTGACACTGGCAGATTTCCCTTCCCCGACAATGGCACGGACTTTGCTTTTTGGCTAGGTGGCATTACCGAAAGATAGTGCCAGCTAAGTTAGACCTGCCCCTGGTTGACCCCCAGGGGTTCTTTTTTGGCTCGAAGGGGGTTATTCCACCTATCTTCCCCGGAATCAAAAACATTGACACCCCCTTCGCCGAACCTATACGTTCCCAACTGCTATGAACCTGATTCTCAAACGGATAGCCCTGATGGCACTGATCGTTTTGGTAGCGGTCGGTGCATATTACTTCTATGACAAGAACCGAGTGCGTGGGCAGTCTGAAAAGCTCGCGCAAATAATTCACGACGAGGACCGAAGGGAGTTCAGCGCTCGCCTGAAGGGGTATCTGGCTGACCCAAATGTGGAGATTCGCCGCCGGGCGGCTCTGGCGGTCGGGCGAATCGGTGATAAGCGAGGTTCAGAACTGCTGTATACCCTCGTGATGGATAGCTCGCTAGATGTGGCCGGTGCGGCCGCGTTCGCATTGGGACTTATGCAGGACCGTCGGTACGCCTCGAAACTTATTGAAGTGGCAATCGACCTGCCCGGCGCCGTTGCGGCATCGGCTGTCGAAGCGGCCGGACGTCTGACCGACAGCAGCATGACCGAAATGCCGGACCGGATCGCGCGGTTTCTGGAGGACCCCTCACCGGAGGTGCGTGAGGCTGCCTGCAACGCGCTGTTTCTGTGCCGAGCGAAAAGCAAAGCCGCGGAACTGGTTAGTTTGGCCTCGACCGAGACGGACAGTTTAGTGAAAGAGCGGGCGCTGTACGCACTGGCTCGGATGGGGGCGCCGGAAGGGGAACGCATTTATGTCGAGTCCCTCGCCGATGCCGACCCCGCTGTGCGAGCCTGGGCGGTGCGTGGGCTGGGGGCGGTGAGTTCGCCCGAGGCCGAGCATTATCTGGCTATCGCGCTGAACGATATCGATGCCGGTGTCGAGGCACAGGCAATTAATGCACTTGCGAGCAAAGCTTCGTCACAAACGGCCGGACATCTGGCACGGAAACTGGGAACGGTCTATGACGAGAAGATAGTTGTCGAGATTTTCAATGCCCTGCAAAAGTTGAAAAGCGACCAGGCGCAACTTTCGGCCGAGACGATACTGTTCACCGAGCCCTCGGACAATGTCGCCGCGGCGGCGATCAAGTATTTGGCGGCGATCCAGGGGGACCGGGCGGTTAACCTGGTAGATTCAATCCTTACCCGGAAACCATCGCCAATCATCCGCGATGCATGTGTGGAAGCGTACGGTCTTATGAACCAGCCAAGTGTGGTATCAAGGGTGGCAGTCTATTTCGGCGATGAGGAGCCGTCGGTGCGTAACGCCGCGCTCGATGTGCTGGCGAAGCTCGACATGAACAATCTTGATTTCCATATCAACAAAGCGTTGGTCGACCCGGACTTTTCGGTGGTGGTGAACGGCATCGAGAAGATCAAGGAGCAGAAGCTTACATCGTTCCTGCCGACACTGAAAAACCTGATGGCGAAAGGAACGTCGATAAATCCGGATATTCGACGTTCGATAATCGAGGCGCTGCCGGTGTTTTTCAACACGCTCGGCCAGGACAGCGCGGTGGTGAGACTTCTGATCGACGGTATCCTGGACAAAGAGTACGTGGTGCGGCTGGCCGCGGCGAAAGTGTATGACGACGTTCGGCAGGAGGACCGCTACAAGCAGGTGCCACCTTCGACAACCCGAATAGCCGAGGCAGACATTCGTAAGGCATTCGACCGGTTCGCGATGCTGAACCCCTCAGCTACGATCATAACGTCCAAAGGGCCGATCGAACTCGAGCTCTTGTTCGATGTCACCCCTCTGACCGTGCTCAATTTTATGTCGCTGGCCAAGACAGGGTTCTACAACGGGCTGATATTTCATCGTGTTGTCCCGGGCTTTGTGATCCAGGGGGGTGACCCCCGCGGTGATGGCTGGGGCGGGCCAGATTATTATATTCGCGATGAGTACAGTGAGCATCCGTACGAGCGCGGGACGGTGGGGATCGCCACCTCCGGCAAGGACACCGGAGGCTCGCAGTTTTTCATAACGGTCGCGCCCCAGCCGCATCTGAACGCCCGGTACACCGTTTTCGGAGAGGTGCTCACGGGCATGGACATAGCCGACCAGATCGTGCCCGGTGATACGATACAGAAAATCATTATCAGAGAAGGTAAGACATGAGAATAGCGAGTCTGACATATCCGCTCGTGGCACTGTCCTCTTTCGTCATTGGACATCCAGCGGCTGTTGCCCAACCACCGAGCGGGATCGATCCAGAGGCGCTGATTGAGCAGATTCTGATTGTCGATAGCACTCAACGCACCGAACTGCGCGATGTGGTGTTCCAGACGGAGCGAATCGACGGCGAATACAACGACAAGGAGGAATTCAAGGAGAAAGCGCGCTGGATCAAGAAGACGTTTATCAAATACCTCCCTGATACCGCGCTTTTCAAAGAAGAAGTCCTTGAGTTGACCAAAGACGGGAAATTGAAATCGGCCGAAGATCGGGATAAGGAGTTCGCCACTCAACTGGAAAAGAAGAAACGCCGCAAAGGGTTCGATGTGTCACTCAATATGGTGCGACCGTTCTTCCCCAGGTACCGCGCGTTGTACGAGATAACCTATCAGGGCGTTGACCCCAACAAATATGCCGATCGGATCTGCCATCACTTTACGGTCACGGCCAAAGAAAAGGCCGATTCGCTCATCAACGGCGAATATTATTTCGAAGCGGAGAATTTCCACCTGGTTCGCGTGGAGTTCGAGCCGGCCAAGCTGGTGCGGTCGACCATGTTCAAGATGAACCGGCTGCACATGACCCTCGATTACACTCCTACCCCTGAGGGCTTTTGGCTTCCTAAGGAGTTTTCGATACGAGGCAAAGCGAAGGCGATGTTTTTCATCGGTGTCCAGATTGCATCGCGCGAGTACTATAAAAATCCCCGTATCAACAGCGGGATCAAAGATCAGTTTTTCGAGGTCGGCCATGACGAATGAACAACCATTCAAAACCAAGGTGGTGCGGGTGCCGGTTCCGGACGGCGTGAATCTCATTTTCGGGCAGTCGCATTTCATCAAGACGGTGGAAGACCTGTACGAGGCGCTGGTGACGGCGTCAATGGGTCTGAAATTCGGGGTCGCGTTCTGCGAGTCCTCGGGCAAGCGGCTGATCCGATCTGACGGCAACGATCAGGAGATGATCGAATTGGCCGAGCGGGCGGCGTTCGATGTCGGCTGCGGCCACTCATTTTTTGTGTACGTTAAGGGCGGCTTCCCGATCAACGTGTTGAATCGCGTGAAGGAGGTGCAGGAGGTCTGCCGGATATATTGCGCCACTGCGAACCAGCTTCAGGTGATTGTGGCCGAGACCGAACAGGGGCGAGGCGTGCTGGCGGTAATCGACGGCGAGCCGCCGCTGGGGATCGAGACCGACGAGGACAAGAAGGAGCGGACAGCGTTCCTGCGGAAGATTGGGTATAAGCGATAGCAGGCAGGCCCACCGCAAGCCTTCGTCTACACTCAGGCCGGCGGCGGTGGAGTACCCCTGTGAATCTGGTTAGTAATTTCAACACGAATATCGAGATTGCTTCGCCGCCGCGAAGCGCGGCGTCTCGCAATGACTAACATTGAATATGAGGACCAACATGCGGTTTGAATTAGAACGATCCAAAACAGAAAAATTGATTATCGAAGATAACGAATTTAAGGGTCGGCAACTCGTTACGCTTCGCATTTACTTCCTTGCGGACAACAACGAATGGCTCCCAACCAAGAAAGGGGTCACGTTTCGCCGCGAGCAACTTGATGAAGTTCTCGATGCGCTTCACAAGATTCGGGCGCAGTAGTCATTCGGCCCACCGCAAGCGATGGGGCACCCAACTGTACTACTCGTGACATGTTAGTTTTCACCTCGGACAAGGAGCGGCTGCTCAGGCATTTCCGCAAGGACCCAGTCCTGTTCGCCTATCATATTGGTGATCTCGACGACTTCTACTTTCCTGACACACAATGGGCGGTTATCTACAATGTGACGGCCAAGGTCGAGGATGTCGTGCTTACGTACTATGGTGGGAAAATTCCGACTATTCTTGCGTTCGGGCTGACAGAGAGATTCGAGCAATTGCTCGATGAGTTGCTGGAAATATCACCAAGGCAATTTTATGTACACTATCAGCAACGCTCACATGCATCCCTCGCGAGGCGGTACACGATCACGCCTCTGGGGACGCACTGGAAGATGCACCTGAAAAACCCACCGCAAGCGGTGGGGTACCCTCTTGAACGGTTCGCACAGCAAGCTGTGCGGCACCCGGAGGAACTGGGAGTCGACGTAAGACAATTGGACAGCTCGCATGAGCCAGAGCTTCTGTCGTTGTACAATCGAAGCTATCCGGGCAATTATTTCAGGCCGAGGATGCTTCAGAGCGGCAAGTATTTCGGGGCGTTTGATGGTGATCGACTGGCGGCAGTGGCGGGTGTGCACGTGGATTCTGCCGAATATAAGACGGCGGCGCTTGGGAATATTGTGACCGATGAGGAGTATCGCAGGCGCGGGCTGGCCTCGATCGTGACTGGTCACCTGTGTGAAGAGCTGATTTCGGAAGGGAAGCTGGTTTCATTGAACGTGAAAGCGGACAATCATCCGGCGATCCGGTGCTATGAAAAGCTTGGATTTGTGAAGACGCATGAGTTCGAGGAGGCGCTGTGCGAGCTTGTCTGACAGGATATTACTCTGAATGCACCTCATAGATTACATAATCATCGCCGCCTACCTGGCCGTCCAGATGGGCATTGGCATAGTAAAGCGAATCAGGCATGACAGCTCGGCGGCCGACCTGATTATCGGTGGGAGGATGCTCACCCTGCCTTCGTTTGTGGCAAGTCTGGTCTCCACGTACTACGGCGGCATATTGGGGGTCGGCGAGTACAGTTACCGGTATGGGCTCTCCAACTGGCTGGTGCTGGGGGTACCATATTATGTCGCGGCAGCTCTGTTTGCGCTGTTTCTGGCCAAAAAAGCGCGCCAGTCCGAACTGCTGACGATTCCAGACAAGCTTGCCACCGTCTACGACAACCGGGTGGCAGTGGCCGGAGGGGCAGTCATTTTCTTCATGGCCGTGCCGGCAGCTTATATCCTGATGATTGGCTCCATCTTCCGCCTGCTGTTCGGCTGGCCGTTCTGGCTGGGGGTGATTGCCGGGACACTTTTCTCAACCGTGTATGTCTATCTCGGTGGGTTCAGGGCGCTGGTGCGCAACGACCTGTTTCAGTTTGCTCTGATGTATCTCGGTTTTATCGTTCTGTTCGTCTACCTGGCCATGACATACGGCGGATTCGAATTCTTGCAGGAACGACTGCCACAGACCCATCTCACCTGGCATGGTGGGAAGTCGGGCTGGTATATCGCCTCGTGGTATGTGGTGGCACTCAGTACCCTGATCGAGCCGGCCTTTTTCCAGCGCTGCTATGCTGCCCGGACGCCGTCGGTGGCGAAGCGAGGAATACTCATTTCCATCGCCTGCTGGGCCGTGTTCGACTTTTTGACCACGTCCTGTGGCCTCTACGCACGAGCTATCCTCCCCGACCTTCCGGACCCAGTAGCCTCCTACCCCGCTCTTGCCCTGCAGATTCTCCCACCTGGGCTGGCCGGCTTACTGGCTGTGGCGATGCTGGTGACCGTGATGTCCACGGTCGACTCGTATTCATTCATCGCAGCTTCGACCTTCAGCAACGATATCGTCCGTCGTGTCACCAGAGGTGCAGAACAGAAGATCATGTGGTACACGCGGTGGGGTTTGGTCATTTCGACGGTCCTGGCGCTCGTCATGGCGCTGTTTTTCCGGTCGGTGATCGATATCTGGTACGCTTATGGCTCGATCGCTACCCCGGCACTCCTGATCCCGGTGCTGACCTCATTTGTTGGCAAGCGAAAGCTCACTTCCGATTGGGCGATAGTGACCATGGTTTCGAGTGGCGGATTGTCTCTTATCTGGTATCTGTCCCAGTACTGGACTGTCAGCGGCGGCCACTGGCTGGGGCTGGAGCCGATCTTCCCCGGCCTTATCGTATCACTCGTAATATTTGGTCTCGCCTCGCGCCGGGTGGCTCCCGGATTGCCTTAATCGACCCATTTTCGTATATTATTTGTTATGAGTGAACCGATCTATTTGTCCAAAGAGGGGCGGCTGAAACTCGAGGCTGAGCTCAAGCGGCTCAAGTTCGAGGAGCGCCCAAGACTGGTGGCCGAGATCAAACGGTCCCGGGAGCTTGGTGACCTCTCCGAGAACGCGGAGTATCACGCCGCTAAAGAGGCCCAGAAGCACCTTGAGCACAAAATCTCCCAGTTGGAAGAGAAGCTGTCGCGGGTCCGCTCGGTCGATATCGACAAGATACCGAACGACAAGGCATACCTCTTTTCCAAGGTGCTGGTGAAAGACGTTAGGCGAGGTGAGGAGATCCTCTATACGCTTGCCCCGGCTGAGGAAGCGGATGTGGACAACGACATTATTTCGGTAAAATCCCCGATCGGGGCGGCGCTTTTGGGGAAGGCGGTGGGTGAGGTGATATCGGTCGCCGTTCCGGCCGGCGAGATACGATACGAAATTTTGAGAATTACGCGCGAGTAGCGGGGACGTTCGGCGGCTACTGCTCTTCCTCGTAGAAATCGTCGATTGCTTCTTCCTCGAAATACTCCTCGGTGTCATCCGGTTCGATACCGGAAGCGAGATTCGCACATTCCAAAGAGCAATAGCATTCACCGGCCTGTTTGATCGGTTTGCCGTCAATCTTCTCATTACAATGGGCACAGAACATCTGATATCACCTCACTAATTGCTGCTACCGATAACGCGAGCACCGGTTCCCCGGGTTCCCAGTTCTGCTCGTCTTTCTCTGTATCCGGTAAGGCGGGCGAAAATGTTATGCCTTGGCCGAACCTTGTCAATGTTTTTTTCACCGCTTCCCGGCGGAATCGGCCGAGCCGTTTTAGCTTGCGCCGGAAATGCAAATGAACCATGGTTTGGCCTCGGCGGACCCATGTGCCGCTGGGTGTTGAGTATAAGACAATATGTGTGCGGCGTTTCATTTCAGTGCGGGTGGTCGACCAGGAGGTTTGCTGGGTCAGTGGCTCCCTCCGGGGTCGATGCGTCGAAAGCTCGCCCTCAAGCTTGGGATGCCGCTATTGCTTTTGTTTCTGGCCGCACTTCTTGTGGACCAGGTGGTGATGCCGATAATCACTCGGCAAGGGACCGAATTTCCGCTGCCTGATTTTACCGACCAGCGGCTCGTGGAAGCCGAGATAAAGCTCGAGGATATGAATCTGGCATATACGGTCTCGGCCGAGGAGTATGCCCCAACCAAAGAGAGAGGATTGATTCTCAAGCAGTTTCCGGTGGCCGGTACGAAGGTCAAGGAAGGGCGAATCGTCAAGTTCGTCATTTCAAAGGGGACCCGGATGGTGAAGATTCCCATGGTGGCCGGCAAGTCGGTCCGGCAGGCCATGCTGGATCTGGAGACCGAGGGGCTGGTGCTGGGTGAGGTCTCCTGGGCCGTGTCCGACACCATTCCGGAGAAGATCGTGGTGTTCTCCTACCCAGCGGCGGGGGTCGAGGTGCCTATGGGTTCAGCGGTCAACCTGATGGTCAACCGCGGACGGGCCACCGATTACACGTTCATGCCCAAGCTGATAGGAATGCCGCTCGATGATGCCCGGGAGCTGCTTGAAGAGAAGGGGCTGAAAATCGGCCTCATCAGCTACAAGACCAACGATAACTATCTGCCGGAGACAGTGCTTGAGCAATCCGAACCGGAGGGGACTGAGCTGACGCTGGGTACGGAGATCGACCTGGTGGTGAGCGAGACCTGAACGGTCTTCTCGCAGACTTTCCGCGGCAAAATCTGTCCGTTCACCAGAGTTCATTATTAACTTGCATCGCCTGCACTGGGGATTTTTCTTCGCGCCATGACTCGTCGAATCAAACAGAAACCCTCGCTCTTCGCTCCGGCCGGTAACTTTATCCGCCGTCTCTCCAACGAAAATGCGCGTATCAGGCGGCGGCTCGTCATGATCGGGGCGCTATTGGTGGTGGTGCTGCTGATCTACTCCATCGCCTCCGATACCTATGGTGTCCTGCGCATAGTCAAGCTGGAGATGGAGAAACGAGCGCTCCAGGAAGCGAACCTTCGCCAGACTGCCGACCTGATCGATGCCGCCCGCGAGCTGGACCTCCTCAAAAGCGACCGCAGCTATATCGAGTTCATTGCCCGCACCCAGTACCACATGGCGCGACCGAACGAAACGATCTTCCGTTTCCGCAGCCGCTGAACGCCATGGCGCTCGACAAAACCGAAGCCATTGTCCTCAAGGCGTTCAACTGGTCCGAATCCTCCCGCACGGTCGTCTTTTTCAGCCGCGAGTTCGGCAAGCTCCCACTAACCGACAAGGGAGGACGCCGCCTGATCTCCAAGCGGGGACGGCTGGTGCCGTTTGCACGACTTGAGATCACATTCTATAGCTCTGAGAAAGAGACCAATGGTTACGTCTCCGATGTCGAGCTCTTGGAAGCTCTGACATTCGAGAAGGACGGCACGCTGGGACGCCTTGCCTACGGCTCCGCCGCTTGTGAACTTCTATACCTGCTTCTCCCCGACGAAGAGCCACAGGGGGCGTTGTATTCATACTTTCTGGCTTATCTGCGCATGGATGACATTTGCGACAAACACGGGCTGCCGGGGCTTTTCATAGCGTTTTTTCTGCGAACACTCTCGCAGTTGGGGTACCACCCATCGCTCGCGTATTGCGTTGGTTGCGGCAAGGATTTCGATGAGACCGGGGCCAACGGCAGTGAAGTGCTGTTCTCGCCGGAGCGTGGCGGGCGGGTCTGTCCGGCTTGCCAACGCGTTGGGGAGTATTATATTGGCCTCTCACCGGAGGGGTATGCCACCCTCTGCCGGCTTCAAACCGCCTCGCTGACCGAGGCTGTCGCCGAGCCGCTGCGGTATGCCGATGCCGCCCGTCTGGTGGAAACCCTGACCAAGTTCCTGTCGTATCAGGCCGGGATCAAGTCGGATTTGAAGTCGCTGGAGTTTTTGGAGAAGCTGAGAACCACGCATCTGAGTCCGGAGAACAAACAGCCATGAGCGCGAAAAAAGTTGAAGACGTTATGGATAAAATCGTGTCGCTGTGCAAGCGGCGCGGCTACGTATACCCCTCCTCTGAAATCTATGGCGGTCTTGGCTCCACCTGGGATTACGGCCCGCTCGGCGCCGAATTAAAGCGCAACCTGAAGAGCTTCTGGTGGGATGCCATGACCAACCGCCGCGACGATGTCGAAGGGCTCGATGCCGCCATCCTGATGCACCCGCAGGTCTGGCACACCTCCGGCCATGTGGCGGAGTTCACCGACCCGATGGTGGACTGCAAAAAGTGCAAAGCCCGCTTCCGGGCCGACAAACTGGCCGAGGCGCGCTGCCCGCTGAAACCCTCCAAGTCACCGCTCGAATGTGGCGGCGAGTTGACCGAGGCACGCAAGTTCAACCTGATGTTCAAGACCTTCATGGGACCGGTGGAGGATGACTCCGCCATCACTTATCTGCGTCCGGAGACGGCGCAGGGAATCTATGTCAATTTCCTCAACGTGAAGAACTCCTCACGCCAGAAGATACCGTTCGGCATAGCGCAGATTGGCAAGGCGTTTCGCAACGAGATAACGCCCGGCAATTTCATTTTCCGCACCCGTGAATTCGAGCAGATGGAGATGCAGTTCTTTATTCATCCCAGCGAAGACGAAAAGTGGTTCGAATATTGGCGGCAGGAACGATGGAACTGGTATCAGTCCCTTGGTATTCGGATGGAGAAACTCCGCTGGCACCAGCACGGTGAAGGGGAACTGGCCCATTACGCCAAGGCGGCCTATGATATCGAATACGAGTACCCGTTCGGCTGGCAGGAGCTGGAGGGGATTCACAACCGGACCGATTTCGATCTGGGACGCCACATGAACGCCACCGGCAAGGACCTCCGGTATTTCGATGAGCGGTTCACCGAGAAGTTCGTGCCGTTTATTATCGAAACCTCCGCCGGCTGCGACCGGACACTTCTGACGGTATTGGTTGACGCTTACGATGAGCAGGAAGTAAAGGGGGAAACGCGCGTGTTCTTACGGCTGTCACCGAAAGTTGCGCCTATTAAGGCGGCCGTTTTTCCTCTGGTGAATCGCGACGGCATGCCGGAGTTCGCGACGAATGTCTATCACGAACTCAAAAAGCGGTTCAAGGTATTCTACGATGATTCCGGCGCGGTGGGACGCCGCTACGCCCGGATGGACGAAGCCGGCTGCCCGTACTGTATTACTATCGACGGCCAGACCCTTCAGGACCAGACCATGACCTTGCGCGAGCGGGACACCATGGAGCAGACGCGTTTGAACACCCCTCAGGTGCTGGAGTATTTGGACAAGAAGATCAATCAGTAGTTTCAGTGCCGCACCTAACAGGTGCGATTTGAGAGGGGTTTGCCCGGTGGTTTACAACCAATATCGTTGAATTCACACCTGTTAGGTGTGGCACAGGGTTCCCCCACACGCTGTAGCCCACCTGCTTCAGGTGGGTCTTCAGTTCCCGCCTCAGCACAAACGACAGTACCGCCGCATCTGCAAGCATCGTTTCCCCTCTCATTACCACAGCAAATGACTGTATGGGGGAACGGAGTAACTGAGGACCCAGCCGTTGGCCGGGCTACACCGTTAGAACTCTTGCAGAACCGGAAGCGGTTTTGCCTTACAAGCTCCAGAGATGCCGCTCGAGGGCGCGCTCGATGGCGCGAAGGTCCGGGAACATCGGCGAGTTCTGGGCACGTGTCCCGGTCCGACGTTCCTCAATCGTATGGCCGTTGATGATGAGCTTGGGAGATTTGACCGGCTGCTCGGATTCAACTATGTCCGCCAGAATCCCGCGCTCCGAGATCCATCGCTGCACAAAGTTCCGGGCTTCCTGCTGACGAGGGTCTTTCCGAGAATATATCAGGCCTATTTCCATCTCCGCCATTCCTCACGACTACCAAAAGGGCGTTACTACAGTAGTCGAACGTCCGCTCCGTGAACTTTAGTGCTGATTCTACAATCTTCAACGAACAAAGAAGCACATAGGTTTAGAGAAAACAACAAAAAGCGGGGGACGACGTCCCGTTTGCCGCTTCGCGGGGACGTTGTCCCTATTACCGCTTCGCGATTCAAGGAAAGTGGATTTGGCACGGTCAAGTGATTGCAGCATCGGCCTGATTGACGGGATGAGAGCAAATCAAAGGCTCGCCTGTGCCAACCCAAGTCCATAGAAAGAGTTGACAATCCATGTTAGCGGCTCTATTGTAAAGAGTTAGGGCAAGATAAGGCATTTCGTAACGTCCATCATAAAAGGAGGAATAGAGGCCATGATCCACGAATTACCCCCGCTGCCGTACGCGAAGAACGCGCTGGCACCGACCATCTCTGAGGAGACGCTGGAGTACCATTACGGCAAGCACCACAACGCCTATGTCACCAATCTGAACAAACTTATCCCCGGCACCGAGTTCGAGAATCTGAAACTCGAAGAGATCATCAAAAAAGCGACTGGCGGCATATTCAACAATGCCGCCCAGGTATGGAACCACACGTTTTACTGGCAGTGCCTCGCCCCCAAGGCAGGCGGTGAACCAGGCGGGAATCTGGCTATGGCAATCACCAAGGCGTTCGGCTCGTTCGCGGCGTTCAAGGAGAAGTTCAGCGCGACGGCGGTCGGGACATTCGGCTCCGGCTGGGCCTGGCTGGTGAAGAATGCCGACGGCTCACTGGCTATCGAGTCCACGAGCAACGCCGCCAATCCGATAACTTCCGGCAAGACGCCGCTTCTCACCTGCGATGTCTGGGAGCACGCCTATTACATCGATTACCGCAACCGCCGCCCGGACTATGTAGCGGAATTCTGGAAGCTGGTGAACTGGAAGTTCGTCGAGGGGAACCTCGCGAAATAGCGACAGCAGCGGCGTGTGACCTGCCGCAAGCTGGGCAGCGCCGCGCGCGTTTCGACTTCGCTCAACGCGACGACCCGATGAGTTATGCTCTTTCGTTGCGGCAGGTCCTCAGACCTGCCGCATCACCTATGTGAGGTCATGACACTGTGAACATCCGCAAACTAACCGTCGATGACGCCGCTGCGTTTCGGGAACTCCGGATAGAGATGTGCGGCAGCCACCCCGAGGCGTTCGGCCAGACACCTGAGGAAGTTGTGGCCATGACCGAGGACAATTTCCTCGAATGGATGAGCCCAAACGATGATTTTCCTCAGAAGTTTGTTCTGGCAGCGTTCGATAACGAGCGGTTGGTTGGCACGGTAGCGTTTCGGCGCGAGGATCCAAGCAAAGAGTGACACCGTGGTTGGATCTGGGCGGTCTATGTGCGACCGGAGGGGCGCGGCAAGGGAATCAGCAAGCAGCTCATGCAAAAGGTGATCGACGAAGCACGCACGATTGACGGCTTGGAGATGCTAACACTGTCAGTGGCGGTCACGCAGACAAGTGCACGAACGCTGTACACCTCGCTGGGATTTTTCACAACCGGCCTTAACCTCCACGGCTACAAGCTTCCCGACGGCCGCTATATCGACCATGAAGAGATGATGCTGCGTCTGTGAGAGGAAAATGTCGACGGTGATCCTGCGGGACATGGTGTTCGATGACCTGGACCATCTGGTCCGGTGGCGGAATGATCCGGAGGTCAGCCGGTACCTGGCGGATCGTCTCAAGACGCGCCAGGAAGCCGAAACGTGGCTGACTCGCCTAGGGGCAAATTCGAAAGTCTGGCGGAAGGTCATCCTGCTCGATGGCCGCATCATCGGCTATGGCGCGGTCGAGTCGATCGATGAAAAGAGCCGCAAGTGCGAACTCGCCCTGGTGATCGGCGAGCCCGAATGCTGGGGGCAGGGGATTGCCGGTCAGGTAGTGCGCGAGATGCTTCGCTACGCCTTCGTCGACTTGAAGATGCATCGCGTCTTCGCGGCCACAGTGCGCGGCAACGAACGCTCCATGCGTCTCATTACTCGATCCGGATTCCGAGAGGAAGGTTCAATGCGGGAGGCGATTCTGCTTCGAGGTACGTTCGTCGACCTGCTCTGCTACTCGATGCTGGAGCAGGAGTATGTGGCGAGCTTGATATAGCCCGGCCGGCCGCAAGCCCACCGTAAACAGGTGGGCTTCAGCAGCATTTAGTCTACCATGTCGCCTTAAACTCCGTGGCGATCTTGGCGAAGATTTTGTAGCGGCGGTTCACTTCCTGCCAGTTGATGTTCTTGAGGAAGGCGTCGATATATTTCGCGCGCGCCGGCCCCTGGTCGTAGTAATAGGCATGCTCGTAGACATCGATTGCCAAGAGTGGGAATGTTCCCCACACGCCCCCTTGATTGTGAGCGTCCCCCGTGAAATTGTGAATGGCGTTTTCCACCGGGTCCCAGGCGGTCACTACCCAGCCGAGCGCGATCATCGCCGAGGCCTTGAAATCGGTCACCCAATTGTCGAACGAGCCGTACGATTTTTCGATATGCGCCAGAACCTCGCCCGAAGGTTTGCCGTCGCCGCCGAGGATATCCCAAAACAACTCATGCAACAACTGCCCCGCAGCGTTGAAGGTCTCGTGGCGTTTGAGCCCGCCAAACTCGGAATAGTTGGCGTTGGCCAGACTCTTGTCGGCTTTCGCCAGCTTCTCCATCACCTCATTGCGTTTCTTCACGTACCCGGCGTAGTGTGTGTCGTGGTGGAATGTATTGGTTTGCGCCGAGATGCCGTCGAGCTTGTCGTACGCATACGGAAGCGGTTTGACTTTGTAGCGATCCGCCATTTCAGACTCCTTGTTGTGGTATCAGCGATTCCCGAATCAGGCCGCGTCGCGAGTTGGCAAAGACCACCGCCAACACAGATGCGATGCCGGTTTTCGCTTATTTGCCGCGAGCAGCCATTACAATATCCGCTTTGGTTGTTCCAACTATCTCCACAAGTTCCTGCGTCTCTTTCGCCGGCACTTTGTGCCTGGCCAGAATCTCCTTGAAGATTGTCACCATCCGATCCCATTCTTTGGCGGTAATGTTGAGATGCACGTGAGAATCTTTCATGCTCCGACCCTGATATTGACAGGGCCCCCCGGTTACCTGACAGACAAGGGCCGTGACGTGATATTTCAGATACGGCGCCGGTACCCGCTTCCGTGCAGCGTCGATGGCCGGATTAGCGTTGAGAACCGTATCCGGCACCAGGGCATCGATGAAGTCGCTGACCACTACTGAGATCGGGGCCAGACCCCCCAGACGGTCATAGAGGGACGGCTGCTTTTCGTCTCCACCGGTCTGCGAAAGCGCCGGGCTGGCCATTCCCAGCACAATGGCCATAAAGGCCGGCGCGACGCACCGAATCGAACAACGTGTACGCATAATGAATAGCTCCTTCGACAGTTGGGGCGGGCGTCGCCACCCACAACGGTTTTGTCTTTCCTTGGCCCCAACGCAGGCCACTGAAAAGTTGACAGAGTCACGCAATACCGACCGGAAGAATATACGTGTGGTGGTATCCGTATGTCAATGAGAAATGGACTGTATTGAGCCACACAGTCCATGAAGGGCGACAACGCGTTACGGCTGTGGCATGTTCTGGCCAGGCTGGTTCAGTGTCCGCGCCCAGAGGTCGGCCGTGAAATCGGCCTGGTACGGATCGACGACCGTGGCACGGTAGAAATACTGCTCGGCGGTGGCCAATAGATTCCGGTCCGAGTTCGCTCTGGCCATCTGGAGGAAGAAATAGCCACATTCCAACAGCGACCCGAAATCATTGGGGAATCGCTGCGCCTGGGTGCTGTAGGCCGTGGCTGCGTCCTTGAGCCGCCCAAGCTGTGCCAGAAGTTTGGCATTCAAAAGGCCGGCGGCGCGTGAGTCCGGATGCGATCTTATGAACGGCCGGAGTTCCGCCAGTGCACTGTCCGGCTTGTTTTGCATGGATAGTGACGATGCCCGTTCATAGGATGTCTCCACATACTGCCGCGCCCTCGGATTATTGAACTGCTTGCTGATATTGTACAACTGCACCTGGTTGTCGCAGATCCAAAACAGCGCCACCGGGCTGGCCGCAGTCATGACAGGATAGTTTTTCAGGGCTACTGCGGCGTTGGATACGTCAATTGCAATGTGAGTTACCGGATACCGGTCGAACAGCGCCGAATCGACTTTGGCTACCCCGAAGTGGTGGATGAAACTCCCCAATCGCGTGTCCTCCGTAACGGTGGGGCCATAGGGCCCTGAGACGATTGCCCCCGGTCCGAGAATCTGAGCGACATCACGGTTTGCCTCGCGGATCGTGATGTTCTGTTCCAGCCAGATCGAACGGCGCGTTCGCGCTACATTGACGATTGTGGCAACGACAAGCGTCACCACCAGCAGTGACATGAGTGCGCGCTGGTTCAGACGGCGACGCGTTTTCCCGGCAAGCCAGATAACCAGAAAAGCAAACGACGCGGCTGGTAGCACGGTCGACCAGGTGATCAGGCGCAGTTTCGGGGGCACTACGTTGTAAAACATAGTATCGCCGACCAGGTGAAACAGGAATACCCAGAAACTGAACGCCAGGATTGCAGTCGGTAGCCAGAAGTATCGATACTGCTGATTGGGCCTGAGGTTCATCGACGTGTCGAACATCAGGAAGCAAAGGGCGATGACAGCCGGCACCACGGTCACGGCGTACCGCATCGGTGAATACCCGAGCGGCATCAAGCCACCCACCAGACAAACGACCCAGAACAGTGACAGCAGAGTGGGGCGTGACAATTGTCTAAACGCGGTTTCCTTCGCCGCCAGGAGTCGAGCGAGCAATGCGCCGGCCAAAGCGAGGAATCCAATGACATCCGGGTTTCGATACGAAAGACGGTTTGTGTAACCGTACGAAACGAGATACTCCACGAACTTCAATGGCGAACTAAGGCCAGGCGGAAACCCATAGAGACCGTAGGTCTGTTCGCCGAAGTAGCCGCTGACCGCGCTCATGCGCCCGGAGTACATGAGTAGGATGAGCGCCAAGCTCGAAACCGCGAAGGCACCGGCCGCTTTGAAGATTTGTCGCCAGCGGTGCGGTGTGTCAGAAGATACAATTGCCAGAGCAACTGCCGGCAGAAGCAGCACGCCGAACAGTTTTCCCATCCAGGTGGCGAGCGCAATTACGACGCCGCAGAGCGTTATTCCCCAGGTCCTGTCCCCCCACCATGAGTAGAGCCAAAACAGAAGGCCGGAAGAGAAGATCAGGCCGTTCTCCAAGTACGGTAACCGCGCGTGCACCATGAGGGAGAGGTTGATCACCCAACAGAACGCTACGGCGGCGATCACCCAGGGTCGGTGGTGACGATAAAGCCCAAGCAGCATGAACACCAGACCGGCTATATTGGCGAAAACGCCGATCCGGTTCGCTTCGGTCATGGAAACACCAGCTATCGAAAACCACAGATAGGCAATTCGTGACACCAGTGAGTTCTGGAATACGGCGAACTTGGGATAGTCGAACGGGTCAGATGAGCCAAACAGATGATAATTGCGCGCATGGAACACGTACTGCGGCGGGTCGGTGAAGAGCGACTGCCCCAGCCCGGCGTAATACATGGGGGGATCGCTGGTGAGATCACGCTGCCAATAGAACAGGCCGCCGAGGACAATGAGCGCAGTCAGCGCATACCACAATCTGGCCTGTCCCGCTGATTGGTTCGGCATCGACTATTCTACTCGATGATCAGGTGATATTTCTGCAGCGACTCGACCACGCCAACGTGTGCGTATGGCAGTCCGGCTGATTTCAGATCCCGGGAGAGTCCGGGTGCATGCTCGGGTGCAACCGCAATAAACAGCCCGCCGGATGTCTGTGGGTCGTACAACACATGTTCGAGATTCTTGTCGATGGCCGATGCCATCGCCACGTGACTCTCCAAATATGCCCGGTTGTCGTTGGCGCCGCCGGGAATCATCCCCGCCGCGGCCAACGTCTTGACTTCCGGCAGCAAAGGCAACGCGCCTGAGAATATCCGGATTGAAACGTTCGACGCGGACGCCACCTCGTAGGCGTGCCCAAGGAGGCCGTACCCGGTAATATCAGTACCGGCGTGAGCGTGATGCTTATGCATCAACTCCGCAGCCGTGCGATTGAGCGCCGCCATCGACTTGGTGACAATCTCCGTCAACTCGGCGCTGACGGCGTTCCGCTTGATACCGGTAGTGATCAGCCCGGTGCCGAGTGATTTGGTGAGAAACAGGATATCGCCTGCTTTGGCCCCGGCATTGGTGATGACGTTGGCAATATCGATGATACCGGTCGCCGCCACGCCGTATTTCAACTCGTTATCTTTGATCGAGTGACCGCCCACGATAACCGCGCCGGCTTCTTCGATCTTCTCCGAGCCGCCCCGAAGGATTTCTGTCAGGATCGAGATGGGCATCTTGCTGACGGGAAAGCCGACAATATTCAACGCGGTGAGCGGCTTGCCACCCATTGCGAAAATATCCGAGAGCGCGTTCGCCGCCGCGATCTGCCCGAAATAGTACGGGTCATCCACGATGGGCGGAAAAAAGTCCACCGTCTGCACCAGCGCCTGTGTGTCGCTGATACGAAACACGCCCGCATCGTCCGCCTTGTTGAATCCGACCAGCAGATCCGGGTGGCTGGACTGGGGCAGGCTCAAGAGTGCTTCCGCCAAAACCTTTGGCGCCAGTTTGGAAGCTCAACCCGCACAGGCCACTTCGGCCGTGAGCTTGATCTCGGTCAATCGACGCAGGTCATCCACGTCGCCAACATAACACAATGACACTCAAGGGGCAAGACTGCCTGCCGGAGTTCAATTACTGCACAGCAACGGAAGGCTGCCGCACGGTCAACTCTTTGCCGGTCTTTCCGATAAAGTAACAACCGGCCGTTTTTGTGGGCTGCCCCGGCCGGGCGGTCCGATGGTCGGAAAACGGCGCGTTTGGAATTCTGCATGGCGAGGCATGGATGGGACAGTTGAACGACAGCAAGAAGATTCGCCTTGATGAGATCCTCCTTCGAGATAAACTGATCACCGAACCGCAGCTCACCGAAGCACTGCAGTGCCAGAAACTGTACGGCGGCAAGCTGGGAACACAGCTGCTCCAGAACGGGTTCCTCGACGAGGCCACCCTGGTGAGAGTGCTCGCCGGCAAACTCGGCTGCGAGGGAGTGGTGCTGTCGCAGGTGGAGATTTCGGACGATGTTCTGCCGTTCATCCCGGTGACTGTCGCGGTGGCGCGGCGGGTGATCCCGTTCGAGTATGACCCGGGCGAAAACCTGCTAAAGGTCGCCTGTGAGGATCCGACGAATGCCGACCTGATCAACGAGCTGAAATTCGTCACCGCCGGAAAGACGGTTAAACTGTACGTTGCAGCGGAGCTCGCTCTCAATGCCGCCATCGCCAAGCATTATCTGGGACGGGAAAATACCGCCGAGGTTCCGCCCAGTATCGGCTTCACTGAAATGAACAAATCCGGACGGGTCCACGCAATGGCTCCGCAGACACAAGAGGATCGCCGCTGGCGCGCGTCTGTTTTGCTCGTCACCGATGACGCCGAGAACGGCACGCAACTCCAGAAGCTACTGGAGCAGGATTTCTACAAGGTGATTCGGACCGATTCGGCCGATGATGCTATCGAGATTCTCGGCAACCAGAAATTCCACACCGTCTTTATCCAGGACACGGTGCCGGGCGACTATATCGATCTGATTGACCGCCTCCGTAAAATCTCCCCCAGGACACGGGTTCGCTACTACGAGTCGGCGGGCTCGCTCTTGTTGAGTCTCGACGCCGGCGCCATGGAGGCTGACCTGCTGGTGCGGAACTTGGAGTTGTTCACACAGTTGCTCTCATCGACCGAGGGCTCCAATAACCACAGCGCCCGCGTGGGACAGTATGTGGATCGTCTCTGTCGACGCCTCGAACTGGCCGACAAGGACCGGCTCGTCATCACCAACGCGGCGTATCTTCACGACCTGGCGAAGTATTACTACGGCAACACCGAAAGCAGCACCGACCACCGCACGCATATCAACCTGACCGTCAAGCTGCTGGATTCGCTGAACTATTCGCCGCTGGTGATCGAAGTACTCCGCGCCATGTATATCAATCTGCGTGAAAAGTTCACCAAGCGGCTGCCGATCGAGGTGCTGGGCGGGAATATTCTCACGGTAATCGACATTTTCTGCGAGACGATCCAGGCCAACGTGGCGCTTTCGCTTGACAAGTTTGACACCATCAAACGGAAATACCGCGACCTGGTGGGCAAGCTGTTTCTCACCGAAGTGGTGGAGGCGTTCATCGCGCTGATACAGGAAGAGATACTCAGTATCACTACGCTGGAAAAGTACAGCCAGGTGATGCTCTACAGCACCGAGCCGGCGCGGCTGACCCCGATCGAGAGCCGCATCAAGACGGCCGGGTTCCGCATCATAACCGAATGCAATCTGAGCACGTTTGTTGACCTGTTCAAACGGAGCCGTCCGGATATTGTCATTCTGCTTGAGCCAGGCGGCCCGATGCAGATCAACGAACTGGTGGACACGCTGCTGGCCCGTGGCGCGGCACTTGACCGTGTGCCCACGTTCTTGTTGGCCGAGGGGTCCACCGCCTCACAGATGACCTCGCTGCTCGAAAAGGGGCTCGAGGATGTTATCCCGATCGATGACAACCTGAACGTGCTTTTGATCAAGATGAAAAAGATTCAGGCCCGTATCGAGGCGAAAGCGAAAGACCGTGAAGAACTGATCCGCAAGTCCGGAGCGGTGGGACATCTCGAAGACATGAATCTGATAGACTTATTGCAGGCGCTTGGCCCGAGCCGAAAGACCTGCAAACTGACCCTCACTTCCGGCCGCGATGAGTTGCTCGTGTATTTGAACACCGGCGAGATCCATTTCGCGCAGGGGATGGGGAAGATCGGCCCAGAGGCGATCTATCGCGCGCTCACCTGGGCTACCGGCACCTGGAATATCCAGCCGGTCGGGACTGACGCTTTGCCGCCGCAGAACACGTGGGATTCGGTGGAGTCGATCCTGATGGAGGGCTGCCGCCAACTCGACGAGAGCACGAAGATCCAGCAGGTGAAGGGGTAACCCCAGCCTTCCGTCTGTCATTCCCGCGCACTCGGAAATCCAGTCGCCGGTCGGGTACAAGTCCGCTTAGACACGCAATCCCAGCTCTGGACCTACATAATAATCACCAGCTTCCCCATCTGCACATTCCCCCGATCATCCTCAATCGTCCAGTAATATATTCCCGACACTACCAACTGCGTGTTCCGCGTGATCAGGTCCCAAGTCTCATGGCTGCTATTGGGATCGCTCGGACTCATGTCGTGATCGATCCGGCGGACCAAATCCCCATCCAGCGAATGAATCTCAATCGTACAGCGGGGCGGGATGTTGGCAAAATGTATTAACCGCACCCGGTCGTTCGGACGGTCCTCCCGCATCCGCCCCTCGTACCCCTTAAGCCTGTACCCGGCATCGATCCGGTACGGGTTCGGATACACGTATGCTTGCTTGTCGGTGCTGTCCGCAATCGCTTGTGTCCCGGCCGGATAACAGTGCTTGATACCAAGCGTCTTTGAAGTCTCCAGCGCTTTCAGATTCCCCTTCGGCGATCCAAAGTCAAACGCAGTCACGTTGACGTAGTATGGCACGCTGGACAGCAAGTCCCTAATTGTAAACTCGTACTCGTAGTACTTCACATACCCGTCATCGGTCAGTTGTTCCGGTCGCAGCGTGTCGTAATTCGACGGCTCCGGCTCATTGGGATAGATCTTTCTGATCTCAGTCGTTACACCAAATTCAGAAGCGTTGTAATCATGAATCGTGAAGTAGAAGACTGAATCGGGGAATTGGGGGTGGTAGTACAGATTGGCCAGGTCGCCGTAATCGAGCGGGTCGAAGAGCGTGTCGTTGCACGGGTCGGTCCCGGAACCGTAGGCACAGCGAAGCTGCTCGAGGGTGAACGGGATATCCTGCAGTTCAAACCCCGGCTCCGGCTGTTTGCGCTCGTTGTACACCCACTTGTCGTAATTCTTCCGGTCGTACGAGGCAAGTAACGACAATGACGTTACCCGCTCGTCCAATCCCCAGTAGATGCGGTACCCTTCAAAATCGATGATACCGGAGAAGATATCTTTAGTCGTCTCGGACAGTTTCCCGTTGAACCGCACGCGAATGCTGTTGTAGCCGGGATACAACCAGACTGTCGGTGCCGGTGGCGGCGCCGCGCCGCGCCAGTCGGCGACACCGTCCCCTTCGTAAAACGTCGTCTCGGCCGCCGTGGGAATCCACTGCCCGTCAATATATGCCGAATCGAACACGCAGATGCGCTGTTTGCCGAAATAGCCGTCGCCGTCGGTGTCGACTCCGGGGTTGTCGTAGATCCACTTCGCCCACATGGCGTTCTTGGCCAGATCGGAGAAATCCAGATGCTCGTAGTACCCATGTACATCGCCGGACTTAAGGCGAGAGAGATTGTTGGGGTCGGTGTGGAAATTCTCCCCCGCGACCACAGCGAACGCGAAGTTAGTGGAGGCACCGGGCGGAATGTCGTATGGCCCGGTTGAAATCAAATACCGAGGATCTGAACCAACCGAGACACTCTCCGCTACTGCGGGAGCGGGGAAGAGCCAATCTCTGTCAAACGGCCCTATGGTCTTCGTGAAAAGCTGTGCATAATCGATCTCCCCGTTCGACATGACATAGAACTTGTTTACATCACCTTTTGGATTCCCCAATCCTCCTGTTCGAAAGTCTCTGAATGGAGGGTCGTTGGGGCCAGGTTTACCTCTTGGACCGAAGTCCAGGTATCCGTTCGCATCAACCACCCACCAGTTGAACGACGTGGTTTGTCCGGCAAATGACCTGCTGAGAATCCGCACGCCGCTTACAGAAGGATCTGATTTCCCCTGGAGGCCGCCAATCATTGAAAACTGGCCATCGATTGGGTCGCCGTCATTGTCAGCACCCCACGCTATGCTCATAGTGTCGATGAAATCGCATCCGGATTCGTATGGAAGGCTCTTGACGTAACCGCAAAGGTCATCAATTGAGTAAGGATCAATGCTCACCGTGTATCCGACCGCAGGGTCATTATAAACACCAATCCACAGCCCGTCGAGTGGCCTGTTGCCGATGTTGGAAATAGTATAGTCGAAGAGGATGAAGTCTTCAGCGTACGAATACGACCAGGCATATGATCGTTGAGTTATTCGCACCGCAAGCGGTTTGTGACGACGGGATCCAAAATAGTCCGGCTCCAATCCGGGAACTCCCTGAGTAAACGTGTCAGTGTATACTGCCACATAGTCTTCCTCGGAAATGGCATCGATGTACTGAGGACTATCTGGGTCCTGAATCGAGCGATGGGTAACCAATCCATTCACTCCTGCTTCGGGAAACATCTCAAAACTCGGGAAACCCGTTGATACGAGTGTGTCAGATCCCTTCACCGCGCCCAGCCACAACGCCCCGCCGAACATGTATGCCAAACCAGAGTTTTTGGGATACTCAGAACCAGCGACGATCTCGCCTGAAAGGCAGTCGATGTCAGGGTATGTGCCACCGAAAGCTCCTGTGTTCCCTACCCAGAGTGAAATCTTCCCTATGCGGTGGACAGTCCAACAGACCGATGGGAGTGCGCTTCTAATCTGATTTGGCTGCAAAGGCTCGTCAATCGATTCTGCGGATTGGCTTAGAACACTTCCGAGGAGAAGCGACGAACAAACGGCGGCCATGACTCTCCACATTGCATCATACCAAACCCGGAGACCCGGAGTAAGCCGAAGACTCTTGGGAGAGGACAGGCTGTTATCCCCCAGGCACAATTTCATACGACTCAGTAGCATAGCGCCGTGATTCCCTCAACGACTCCATCAGAATATACTTGACAGCCCCCCCCCCCCCAAGCAAGTAAAATATTGGGAGAGGAATCCAAAACAAAGTAAGAAGCTGCCCGCATGCAGATAATGTTCGCCGGTGATTGTCAAAACAGTTCGACCCGCACAATCGCACACAGCATGAAAACCATTGGCTTGTTCATTGGCGTCATAGTCCTGGCCGTCGTATTAGGGCTATGGTTGGCAAATATCCTGCAAGACCAAAAAAGGCAACGTGCAAGGGACGAAATTGCCAGAGACGTGTTGGCTGGAATGAACACGGTGAAGGTGGGAGATTTTGTTTCGGATCACGTATTCGAGGATATCACTGGTGCACCTGTTCGCTTATCGGAAGTCGTTGGCGCCGGCGCAATCATGTGTTTTGTCGATCCGACCTGTGAAAGTTGCGTGAAAGAACTGGAATTAATTCGCGATATAGTTCCAGATCCTATCTGTTGTGCTCCCTATTTAGCCAGCGTTTTCTAAGAGAGTCCTCGTGGTCAGGTTATAGGTTTCTTCGACTCGGTTCGGCGTGCGGTAACCCAGCGCCGAGTGTAACCAGGTCTCGTTGTACGTCTCCATCCACGTGTCTATCGCCACCGACAATTCGTATGGGTCGCGCCACTCCCTCAGCCAGATCAATTCTTCCT